>PUKW01000046.1 GCA_003550665.1 Paracoccaceae bacterium
ATCAGGTTAAGGGTCGCGAACTTACTGTTCGCAACTGGTGGCTCATATTCGATGAAGTAGGAACCACGATGTTCCTTGATTCTATCAAAATAGAGATAACCATTCATCGCAACCGTCCCAAGCGAACCGGGAAACGCGTTTCCATGTCAGTCGCCGACACCAGCCGGCTCAGACCTCGACGGCGATGCGTTTCTGCGCGCCGACGCCGAAGACGCGCTTGTAGCGTTCGACCTCGGCCGCCGGGCCCATCGCCTTTTCGGGGTTGTCCGACAGCTTGACGGTGGGCCGGCCCTCCGCGGCGACGGCCTTGCACACGAGGCTGAACGGGGCGAGCCGGTCGCCGGGCACAAGCCCGCGGAAATCGTTGGTCAGCAGCGTGCCCCAGCCGAAGCTGAGCCGCACCCGGCCGGCGAACTGGTGGTAGAGCTCCTCGATCTTGGTCACGTCGAGCCCGTCGGAGAAGATGATGAGCTTGTTGCGCGGATCCTCGCCGCGCGATTTCCACCAGTCGATGGCAATCTCGGCGCCCTCGGCCGGATCACCGGAATCGACGCGAATCCCTGTCCAGCCGGCGAGCCAGTCCGGCGCGTTCTCGAGGAAATTCTTCGTGCCGAAGGTGTCGGGCAGGATGATGCGCAGATTGCCCTCGTGTTCCTCGTGCCAGTCGGCCAGCACGCGGTAGGGCGCCTGCGCCAGCTGGGCGTCATCTTCGGCGAGCGCGGCATAGACCATGGGCAGCTCATGCGCGTTGGTGCCGATCGCCTCGACCTCGCGGCGCTTGGCGATGAGGCAGTTCGAGGTGCCGATGAAGCGCTCGCCGAGCCCCTCCATGAGCGCCTGCACGCACCAGTCCTGCCACAGGAAGGAGTGCCGCCGCCGGGTGCCGAAATCCGCGAGCCGCAGCTCCTCGAGCCCGCGCAGCCGCTCGATCTTCTCCCACACCCGCGTCATCGCGCGGGCATAGAGCACCTGCAGCTCGAAGCGGCCCATGCCATTGAGCACCGCACGCGAGCGCAGCTCCATCAGGATGGCGAGCGCCGGGATCTCCCACAGCATCACCTCGGGCCACGGCCCCTCGAAGGTGAGCTCGTACTGCCCGTCGCGCACCTCGAGATGGTAGGGCGGCAGGCGCAGGTTCTCGAACCACTCCATGAAATCGGGGCGGAACATCTGGCGCTTGCCGTAGAAGGTGTTGCCGCGCAGGAAGGTGCTCTCGCCGCGCGACAGCGACAGCGAGCGCACATGATCGAGCTGCTCGCGCAGCTCGCCCTCGTCGATGAGATCGGCGAGGCGGATGGATGTCGTCCGGTTGATCAGGCTGAAGGTGACCTGCGTGTCGGGATGATTGCGAAAGACCGACTGGCACATCAGCAGCTTGTAGAAATCGGTATCGATGAGCGACCGCACGATCGGGTCGATCTTCCACTTGTGGTTGTAGACCCGCGTGGCGATCTCGGTCATCTCAATCCTCCAGCCGCACGCCGGCGCCGCGCATCGCCGCGCGCGCCGCATCCAGCGAGCCGTCGAGATCGATGCCGCGGCACGCCCGCCCGAGCAGCGTGACCTCGAAGCCGAGCTTCGCAGCATCGACGGCCGAGAACTGCACGCAGAAATCCGTCGCCAGCCCCACCATCACCAGCCGCGTGACGGCGCGCGTGCGCAGATAGCCCTCGAGCCCCGTGGGCGTGGCGTGGTCGTTCTCGAACAGGGCCGAATAGCTGTCGATGGCGCGGCGAAAGCCCTTGCGGATCACGAGCTGCGCGGGATCGGTGCGCAGATCCGGGTGAAAGGCGGCGCCGTGGCTGCCCTGCACGCAGTGATCGGGCCAGAGCACCTGCGGGCCGTAATCCATCTCGACGGTGTCGAAGGGCGCCTTGCCGGGATGCTCGCTGGCGAAGGAGGAATGGCGCGGCGGGTGCCAGTCCTGGGTGAGAAGGACGGTGGCGAAGTCGTCCATCAGCGCGTTGATCGCGGGCACCACCGCGTCGCCGTCCGGCACGGCGAGCGCGCCCCCCTCACAGAAATCGTTCTGGACGTCGATCACGAGCAGCGCATCGCTCTCGGGCCGCATGGCACCCTCCCGCATTGAACCGTAGAAGCCGTAGGGTCCGAGCTGCGGCAGGTCAATGCCCGCGCTCAGCCGGGCAGGCGCAGACGCTCCTCGCCGTCCGGGCGCTCGAAATCGCAGGGCGGGTCGTCATCGGCGCGGGTGCTTTGCTTGAACTCGTATCGGATCTCGCCCTCGCTCTCGGTGCAGGCGACGATCAGGCAGCGATAGAGATGGTCCGCGCCCCGGTGGATATCGACGAGCCCGCGGATATGGGGCGCCGCCGCCGCGTCGAGCGCGAAGCCCCCCGGCCAGTGCCGCACGACCGGATAGCGGTGCCCGTCCGCGCGCACCTGCAGGCGCGCCCCGCTTCGCTCGCCGCGCCGTTGCGCTTCCATCAGCCCGTCGCGCAGCTCTTCGGGAAGGTGTTCCAGCATCGTTCCTCGTCCTCTCGGGAGTCGAATGTCGGCCCGAAGCTTCGGCTTTGCAAGTGACGCGATCGTGACAACGCCGCATTGTGCGCGCGAACGCGGCGCCTGTGCGCCCATGGCGGTTTGCGCCCGGCCTGCGGCGGCATAGGTGGGGGAGTGAAATGGAGGGTGACATGGGCCAACTCGTCAACGGACACTGGAAGCAGGGCTGGTATGACACGGGAAGTACCGGGGGCGAATTCGTCCGCGACACGTCGCGCTTTCGCAACTGGGTGACGCCCGACGGGGCGCCGGGGCCTTCGGGAGAGGGTGGCTTCGCGGCCGGGAGCCGACGCTATCATCTCTACGTCTCGCTCGCCTGCCCCTGGGCGCATCGCACGCTTATCCTGCGCGCGGTCAAGGGGCTGAGCGATCATATCGGCGTGTCGGTGGTGCATCCCGACATGCTCGAGGATGGCTGGGAATTTCGGACCGATTTTCCTGGCGCGACCGGGGACACGCTGCATGGTCACAGCTTCATGCGCGACATCTATTTGCGCGCCGATCCGACGGTCTCCGGACGCGTGACGATCCCGGTGCTGTGGGACAGGCAGCGCGAGACGATCGTGTCGAACGAATCCTCCGAGATCGTACGCATGTTCAACACCGCCTTCGATGGCATTACCGGCAATACCGACGACTACTATCCCGCGGCGCTGCGAGAGGAAATCGACGCGCTCAACGCGCGGATCTATGACACCGTCAACAACGGAGTCTATCGCGCCGGCTTCGCCACCAGCCAGGAGGCCTATGACGCCGCCGTGCACCCTCTCTTCGAGACGCTCGACTGGCTCGAGGAGCGGCTTTCCACGCGGCGCTACCTGTGCGGGGCGGCGATCACCGAGGCGGATTGGCGGCTGCTGACCACACTTCTGCGCTTCGACTCGGTCTATCACCTGCACTTCAAGTGCACCCGCCGGCGCATCGTGGACTACCCCAATCTGTGGGGCTACACGCGCGATCTCTACCAGCGCCCCGGGGTTGGCGGGACGCTCGATCTTGCGCATATCGTGCGTCACTACCATTACAGCCACGAGACGATAAATCCGAACCGGATCATCCCGATAAATCCGGTTCTTGATCTCGATGCGGCGCATGGACGGGGGTAATCCAGCCCTTGTCTGCGCCCCGCCAATGAGCTTGATGGACGCATGAGCGATCTGCAGCATTCTCCACGCGACCATGGTGGCGATCTTGACGATGCAGCCGCGCGCTTCGGGGGATCGCGCGCAGCCTGGCTGGATCTTTCGACCGGGATCAACCCGGTGGCTTATCCGCTGCCCGCAATCGCGGACGCCGCCTGGACCGCGCTGCCCGACAGCACCGCCCGCGCGGCGCTCGAACAGGGCGCGCGGCGCTTCTGGCGCGTGCCGGCGCGGGCCGGCGTGCTGGCGGCGCCGGGCACATCGGCGCTGATCGCGCGCATCCCGGCGCTTCGCCCCGCCGCCACGGTGACCATTCCGAGCCCCACCTACAATGAACACCGCGCCGCGTTTCGCGCCGCCGGCTGGCGCCTCGGCGAGGGGGGCACCGCGCATGTCGCGGTGCATCCGAACAACCCCGACGGCCACCTGTGGCGCAGCGCCGAGCTGCCGAGCGCCGCGCTTAACATCATCGACGAGAGCTTTTGTGACACTATGCCCGAGCAGAGCCTCGTCGCGCTCGCGGATCGGCCCGGCGTGATCGTTCTCAAGAGCGCGGGCAAGTTCTGGGGCCTCGCCGGGATGCGGCTCGGCTTCGCGATCGGTGATCCGCAGATGCTCGCACGGCTCTCGGAGCTGCTGGGGCCGTGGCCCGTCTCCGGCCCGGCGATAAGCGTCGGCACCGCGCTGCTCAACGATCCCGGCTGGGCGGCACGCAGCCGCGCGCGCCTCGCGCAGGATGCCGAGCGACTCGATGCGCTGATGACGGCGCACGGCGCGCGCGTCGTTGGCGGCACGACCCTGTTTCGCACTTACGAGGTCGATGACGCCACCAGATGGCAGGCGGCGCTCGCCCGACAGCAGATCTGGAGCCGCATCTTTCCCTACAGCCGGCACTGGCTGCGTCTCGGGCTGCCGGCGCCCGAGTGCTGGCCACGGCTCGAGGGCGCGCTGGCGGCATGACCAATGCCGCCATTCTGGCGCTCGCGCTGATCCTCGACGCGGTGCTGGGCGAGCCCGAGCGGGTCTGGCGGCGCGTGCCGCACCCGGCGGTGCTGATGGGGCGCGCCGTAGCGGCGGCCGAATTGCGCTTCAACCAGGGCGATGCGCAGCGCGCCGGCGTGCTCGTGATCGCGGGGCTCGTGGCGGCGGCACTCGGCATCGGCGCGGTGCTCGCGGCGCTGCCCGGCGGCGACTGGATCGCCCTCATCCTGGCCGCGGTCCTGCTCGCCCAGCGCAGCCTTGCCGATCATGTCCGCGCCGTGGCCGACGCGCTGCGCGCGGGGCTGGACGACGGGCGCCGCGCCGTGGGCCGCATCGTCGGGCGCGATACCGAGAGCCTCGACCAGAGCGCCGTCGCCCGCGCGGCCATCGAGAGCGCGGCCGAGAACCTCTCTGACGGGGTAATCGCCCCCGCCTTCTGGTTCCTGATCCTCGGCCTTCCGGGGCTGATCGCCTACAAGCTCGTCAACACCGCCGACAGCATGATCGGCCATCGCACGCCGCGTTACCGCGCCTTCGGCCGCGCCGCTGCAAAGCTCGACGATGTGCTCAACTGGGCCCCGGCGCGGCTGACGGCGCTCATCATCCTCGCCGCGCAGTGGCGGCTCGGCGCGCTCGGCGCGGTCGCCCGGCAGGCCCCCCGGCACCGCTCCCCCAATGCCGGCTGGCCGGAGGCGGCGATGGCGCATGTGCTGGGCGTCGCGCTGTCGGGGCCGCGCAGCTATGCGGGCGGGGTGCGGGAGTTTCCCTGGCTCAACCGGCGCGGGCGCCATGCGCTCGAGGCCGGTGATATCGACCGCGCCGTCACGGTGCTGTGGCGCGGCTGGTCGCTCCTGCTCGTGCTGGTGGTCGCGCTCGCGCTTGTCTGGTGACACGCCGCTGCTAGAATCGGATCGCATTCTCCGGAGGATACCATGCGTCTGCCCAGTCTCGCCGCCCTTGCCGCCCTGCTCGCCGCGCCCGCTCTGGCCGAGCCGCAATGCGGCGGCGATTTCGGCGCCTTCGTCGATGACCTCAAGGCCGAGGCCGTGGAGCGCGGGCGCGAAGCAGGCACGGTCGAGTCCTTCTTCGCCAGCGTGAGCCGCGATGCGCGCGCCATCAACGCCGACCGCAGCCAGGGCGTTTTCCAGCGCCCCTTCCTCGAATTCTCGCGCATGCTGATCAGCCAGGACCGCGTTGCCCGTGGCCAGCGCAACGCCGAGACCCATGCCGAACTGTTCGACCGCGCCGAGTCCGACTACGGCATCCCGCGCGGCATCCTGCTGGCCTTCTGGGCGTTCGAGACCGATTTCGGCGCGGTGCAGGGCGATTACAACACCGCCGACGCCATCACCACCCTCGCGCATGACTGCCGCCGCCCCGAGCTGTTCCGCCCGCAGGTCTTCGCGGCGATCGAACTCTACGAGCAGGGCGGCTTCGATCCGGTGACGACGCAGGGTGCCTGGGCCGGCGAGATCGGACAGGTGCAGATGCTGCCGAGCGATATCCTCGATTACGGCGTCGACGCCGATGGCAGCGGCAGCGTGGACCTGCGCACATCGGTGCCCGACGCGCTGATGTCGGGGGCGCGGCTGCTGCGCGGCAAGGGCTGGCGCGAGGGCGAGCCATGGATGCACGAAGTCGCGCTGCCCGGCGATCTCGACTGGTCGCTGACGGGGCTCGGCACGGAGATGAGCGTCGATGAGTGGCGCGCGCGCGGCGTGGAGCCGCGCCATGGCAACCTGCCCGACGGCGATCTGAGCGCCTCGGTGATCGTGCCGCAGGGACGCCACGGCCCCGCCTTCATGGTGTTCGACAATTTCAGCGTGCTCTTCGAGTGGAACGAGAGCTTCACCTATGTCGTCACCACCGCCTATTTCGCCACCCGGCTCGAGGGCGCGCCGGTCTATGCGGCGGGCGATCCCGAGCCGGGGCTCGGGCCCGAGGCGATGGAGGAGCTGCAGCGCCGGCTCGAGGCGCGCGGCCATGATGTGGGCGGGGTGGACGGCATCCTCGGCGCGCGCACCCGCGAAGCGGTGCAGACCGTGCAGGAGGAACTCGGCCTGCCCGCCGATGCCTGGCCGACGCCGGCGCTGCTCGAGCGGCTCTAGCGCTTCGCGCCTCCCGCGATGGCGTCCATCAGGTCGGGCTGCACGATCTCGATCCAGTAGCCGTCCGGGTCCTTGATGAAGGCGATGTTCTTCATGCCGCCCTCGTCGGGGCGTTTCTGGAAGGTCACTCCCATTTCCTCGAAGCGCGCGCAGGCAGCGGAGATGTCGGGCACCGCGACGGCGATGTGGCCGAAGCCCTTGGGCTCGGCATTGCCGCTGTGCTTGGGGGTGCCGTCATCGTCCCAGTTATGCGTCAGCTCGAGCAGCCCGGCGCGGCTGAAGGTGCTCTCCAGCGAGCCGTCGGACTGGTCGGCATGGCCGCGCGGCTGCAGAAAATAGAGGGTGAAGCGCGCTTCGTCGAAATCGAGCTGCGTGACCAGCCGCATGCCCAGCGCCGCCTCGTAGAATTCGAGCGAGCGCGCCGGGTCGGTGATGCGCAGCATGGTGTGGGTGAGCACGTAGCGGTCGATGTCATCGGTCATCAGGATCTCCTCTGGTTGGGTCGAACTCAGGGCACGCAAGGTCGAACGCCTTGCGCATCAGCGTGGGCAGGTCGGACGGGCGAAAGGCGTGGCGCGGCACGAAGAAGCCGCGCGCCGGGGCCGCGTCCGGGGCAAGCTCGGCGATATGCACGGCAAGGCGCAGATGGAAATGGGTGAAGGTGTGGCGCACCTCGCCGAGACTGCGCCAGTCGGCCGCGGCGGGCGGGTCATGTGCAGGATCGTCGCCCCAGTCCGAGCCCGGCCAGCCCAGCATCCCGCCCAGAAGCCCCCGCGGTGGCCGCCGCTCCAGCAGCCAGGCCCCGTCACCGCGCCGGGCGATATAGGCATGTCCCAGCCGCACCGGCTTGGCCGCCTTTGCCGTCTTGCGCGGCAGCGCGCCCTGCAGCCCGGCCGCGCGCGCCGCGCAGGGACCGCGCAGCGGGCAGATACCGCAGGCGGGGTTGCGCGGCGTGCACACCGTCGCGCCCAGATCCATCACCGCCTGCGCATGATCGCCGGGCCGCGCCTGCGGCGTCAGCCGCGCGGCATGGGCGCGCAGCTCGGGCTTGGCGGCGGGCAGCGGGGTCGCGACGGCGAAGAGCCGCGCCATCACCCGCTCGACATTGCCGTCCATCACGGTGGCGGGCTCGTCAAAGGCAATGGCGGCGATGGCGGCGGCGGTATAGGGGCCGATGCCGGGGAGCTTCTGCAGCGCCGCCGCGCTGCGCGGAAAGTGCCCGCCATGCTCGCCCGCGACAACCCGCGCGCATTTCAGCAGGTTCCGCGCGCGCGCGTAATAGCCGAGCCCGGCCCACTCGGCCATCACCTCGCCGTCTTCGGCCGCCGCGACCGCGCCCACATCGGGCCAGCGCGCCGTGAACCTCGCAAAGTAGCCGCGCACCGCGGCCACCGTCGTCTGCTGCAGCATCACCTCCGACAGCCACACCGTGTAGGGGTCGGGCCGCAGCCCCGCAGCGCGCACCGCCGGGCCGACCCGCCAGGGCAGCGCGCGCCCCTCGGCCTCGTACCAGCGCATCAGATCAGCGGCGATTTCGCCGTCACGCCCCTGTGACACCGCCGCATCCATCATTGCATCCGCCTCAACTTCCAGTGCATCTGGTGACACCGAGCCACGACACGGGCACACTCGCCATATGGCACGCAGGATCGATCACGTCCAACGGCGCAGTCGCGGTTTCGAGCCGACAGCGAGGCTCTTGCAGGCGCGCATCCGCAAGGCCGGCGAGTCGCGCGGGTTCGCGGTGACGCGGCTGCTCACGCGCTGGCCCGAGATCGTGGGCGCCGAGATCGCGCAGGCCGCGCGGCCCGTCAAGATCGGCTACCGCAAGGACGGCTTCGGTGCCACGCTCACCCTGCTGACCACCGGCGCGCAGGCGCCCCTCGTCGAGATGCAGAAGGAACGCATCCGCGAACGCGTCAATGCCTGCTACGGTTACAACGCCATCGCCCGGGTGCGCATAACCCAGCCCGCGCCCGAAGGCTTCGCCGAGGAGGGCGCCGGCTTCACCCCGGCGCCACCCCCGCCGGAGCGTATCGAACAGGCGCGCGAGCTGTCGCGCGATGTCGACGACGACGCGCTGCGCGACGCGCTCGAAACCCTCGCCCGCAACGTTCTGACACGAGACAGACCATCGAAAGGCCAATGACATGACGAACAAGTTCCTGCCCGCCGCACTCGCCGCCGTCGCCGTCGCCGGGGGCGGCGCGTGGTATTACATGAGCGCGCAGGGCGCCGCCGAGCAGACGGCGATCACCGCGGGCGCCGAAACGTCGGAGGCCGAGCTCGATCTCGACCGGGTGCCGGACATGTCGCTCGGCGATGCGGACGCGCCGGTGGAGATGATAGAATATGCCTCGCTGACCTGCCCGCACTGCGCGACCTTCCATGAGGACGTGCTCCCGGAGCTCAAGGCCGACTACATCGACACCGGCGCGGTCCACTATATCCACCGCGAGGTCTATTTCGACCGCTACGGCCTCTGGGCGGCGATGATCGCGCGCTGCGGTGGCGAGGACCAGTATTTCGGCATGCTCGACATGATCTATGAGGGCCAGAGCGACTGGGCGACACGCGAGGACCCCGCCGAGGCCGCCGAGGAGCTGCGCAGCATCGGCCGGTCCGCGGGGATGTCGAGCGACGATCTCGAGGCCTGCCTGACCGACGAGGCACAGGCCGAGGCGATGATCGCCGCCTATGAGCACTACTCGGGCGAGCACGGCATCGAGGCGACACCGACCTTCATCATCAATGGCGAGCGTTACGGCAACAAGCCGTATTCCGAGCTCGCCGCGGTGATCGACGGCAAGCTGGACGACTGAGCATGGCCGCTCCGCTCGACGGGGTGCGCGTGATCGAGCTTGCGCGCATCCTCGCCGGGCCCTGGGCGGGGCAGGTCCTCGCCGATCTCGGCGCCGAGGTCATCAAGGTCGAGGCGCCGGACGGCGACGACACGCGTCGCTGGGGGCCGCCCTTCGTCACCCGCGCCGACGGCACCCGCGAGGCCGCCTATTTCCATGCCTGCAATCGCGGCAAGCAATCCGTCGCGGTGGATCTGCGCACACCCGAGGGGCAGGAGACGGTGCGCGATCTCGTGCGCGGCGCGGATATCCTGATCGAGAATTTCAAGCTCGGCGGGCTCGCGAAATACGGGCTGGATTTCGACAGCCTGCGCGGCGTCAATCCCGCGCTCATCTACTGCTCGATCACGGGCTTTGGTCAGACAGGGCCATATGCGCATCGCGCCGGCTATGATTTCATCATCCAGGGCATGTGCGGGCTGATGTCCGTGACCGGCCCCGGGGACGGGCAGCCGCACAAGGTCGGCGTCGCGGTCACCGACATCGTCACCGGGATCTATGCCTCAAACGCGATCCTCGCCGCCCTGCATCAGCGCGCGGAGACCGGCACCGGACAGCATATCGACATGGCGCTGATGGACTCGGCGGTGGCGCTGATGGCCAATCAGGCGATGAACTACCTCGCCACCGGCACCGCGCCGACGCGACTGGGCAATGCGCATCCCAATCTCGCGCCCTACCAGGTGTTTCCCTGCTCGGACGGGCACATCATCATCGCCACCGGCAATGACGCGCAGTATCGCCGGCTTTGCGGGCTGCTGGGGCTCGACGCACTCGCCACGCATCCCGATTACCTGACCAATGCGGACCGGGTCGCCAACCGCGTGACGCTTTCAACGTCGCTGTCGCATGTCACGGCCACGCGCATGAAGGCGGAGCTGCTCGCGGCCTGCGAGGCCGAAGGCGTGCCCGCCGGGCCGATCAACGAGATGGCCGAAGTCTTCGCCGACCCGCAGGTGCGCGCGCGGGGCATGGAGCTCGAACTCGCCGAGGGTCTGCGCGGGGTGGGGCCGCCGTTTCGCTTTTCGGGCGCCGAAACCGCCGCCGCGACGCCCGCGCCGCAGCTCGACGCGCATGGCGCCGCGATCCGCGCGCGCTCAGAAAAGCCGTGACAGCCGCGTCTCGAGCGCGGCATCGTCGTCAAGCTCAAGGCGCACCGGAACGGTGAGCACCCGGCGCCGGAACGCTTGCGGCAGGCGCACCGCGTCCTTTTCCGTCGTCACGAGCTGTGCGCCGAGCGCGCGCGCCTCGTGGTCGAGCCGGGTGAGCAGCGCCTCGCCGAGCGGCTGATGATCGTCGAGCGGCTCGGCGCGCACCAGCGTTGCGCCGAGACCGCGCAGCGTGGCAAAGAACTTCTCGGGATGCCCGATCCCCGCAAAGGCCAGCACCCGCATCCCCTCCCAGCGCATCCCTGTCGTCAGCGGTGCGAGCCGCCCGGTGAGATGCGCGGCTGGCAGCATCGCGCCCCAGCGCGCCGCGAAGGCCTCCTGCGCCCGCCGCGGCCCGATCGACAGCACGAGATCGGCCCGCGCCAGCCCCGCCGCCACCGGCTCGCGCAGCGGCCCCGCCGGGATCACCCGGCCATTGCCGAAGCCCTGCACTGCATCGGCCACGACAATCGCCAGATCATGATGCAGCGCCGGGTTCTGGAAACCGTCATCGAGCAGAATCGCCTCCGCCCCGGCCGCCACCGCCGCGCGCGCCCCGGCCGCCCGATCCCGCGCCACCCAGACCGGCGCGAAGGCCGCCAGAAGGAGCGGCTCATCGCCCACATCGACCGCCGCGTGACCGCCCCCGACCCGCACCGGGCCACGCAGCCGCCCGCCATGGCCGCGGGTGACGACATGCGCCGCCACGCCGCGCGCCTCGAGCCGCCGGGCGAGGTCGATGACGGTGGGCGTCTTGCCCGCGCCGCCCGCCGTCAGGTTGCCCACGCAGATCACCGGCACCGCCATGCGCGCGCGCGCTCCTTGCGCGAGCCGCCGCGCCGTCGTGCGCGCATAGAGTGCGCCCAGCGGCGCGAGGCATCGCGCCCGCAGCCCCGGCGCCTCGGGCGGGGCGAACCAGAAGGCGGGGGCCCGCATCACGACGCCTCGCGCTGGTGGAGCACCTCGAGTATGAGTGCGACGATGCGCTCGGTCGCCTCCGAGCCCTCGGTGAGCATCTCCCATGCGTGATGCGCCATCTGCGCGGCGCGCTCGGGCGCGAGCAGCACCCCGACCCCGCGCGCGAGCGAGGCGGCATCGCGCGCATCGAGCAGCGCGTCGGCTTGCTGGAGCCGCGCGACCGCCGCCTCCCAGCGCCCGCAGCGCGGCCCGTGGATCACCACCGAACCCAGCGCGGCGGGCTCGAGCGGATCGAGCGGGCTGCCGGCCCCGGCGATCGACCCGCCGAGATAGGTCACCGCGGCGAGCCGGTACCAAAGGCCCATCTCGCCCTCCGTATCGGCGACATAGACCTGATCGTCCTCGCGCGGCTCGGCATCATC
The DNA here is from genome assembly GCA_003550665.1 of Paracoccaceae bacterium. Classification (GTDB taxonomy): domain Bacteria; phylum Pseudomonadota; class Alphaproteobacteria; order Rhodobacterales; family Rhodobacteraceae; genus Alkalilacustris. The sequence goes on from PUKW01000046.1 coordinate 12,101, forward strand.
GGAGCGCAGCGCGACGCGCATCTGCGCCGCCACCCGCTGCGCCAGCGCCGGCCCGCGTTCCAGGTCACGCGGCACGATCACCAGCATGAGCCGATGGGCCCTGCGCTGCGCGGCGCGATGCGCTTCCAGCACGATCTCCTCCTCGGCCGGCGGCACCGCCGCGGCGAGCCAGACCGGGCGCGCATTGAAGCGATTGGCGAGCGCGTCGCGCTCGGACTCGGCGTGGGGCCGGATCTCGGGCGCCTCGGCCATCAGACCGACCGGCTCGACGCGGTCCTCCTCGGCGCCGGCACGGCGAAAGGCGCGCTGCGCCTCGGCATCGGCGACGAGAATGCGGTCGAACCGGCGCAGGAGCCGCGCCGTGAAGCCCGGCCACCAGGGCCAGCCGCGCGCGAAATCGGGACCTCCCCGACCATCGACCATGAAAAGCGGAATGCCGCGCGCACCGGCCATGCGGACCAGCGTCGCCGGCAACAGCGCCTCGGTGAGAATGATCGCGCTCGGACGCCAGCGATCGAGCGCGCGCTCGACATCGCGCGCCGAGTCGCCGGGCGCAGGTCGGCGCAGGGCGCCCGGCGGCAGCGTCGCCCCGGGCTCGATGCCACTGCCCGCGCAGGAGACCAGCACCGAAAGCTCCGGCCACTCGGCCACCACACGGCGCGCGAGTTCGGCCACCGAGCGCGGCACATCCAGGCGCGGGCTTATGACCCAGACGAGCGGGCCGTCACCGGTGCCCTGCTCCGGCGTCTCCACATCGGGGAGCGGATCGAGCTTCGTCATCGCAGCCGTCCGTGCCGCGGCAACGCCGCGCGACGCTCAGGAGTCGAGCTCCTCGGTGGGGCTCGCCTCGGTCTCCTCGTTGCGCAGTCGGTGGATATGCGCGATGAAATACCGGGTATGGGCATTGTCAACGGTGCGCTGCGCCGCGGCCTTCCAGGCGTCATAGGCGGATTTGTAGTCGGGAAACATGCCGACGATATGAATGTTGGAAACGTCCTTGAAGGCATTGCGCGACGGATCGACGAGTTCGCCGCCGAAGACGAGGTGCAGGCGCTGCGGCATGTGTCGGGCCTCCTGATCTGACGCGACGCGCCGGTCGCGCGTCCGGGATTGGGGTCGCCCGCCCCCGCATCGGGCGGGGGCGGGGGCGGGTCAGTCACCCTCGGGTGTATCGACCGGCCCGTTGTCGCCGAAGACGCTCTCGGCGGCAGCGCGCGGGTCCTCCTCGGGTGCCGCAAGCGCCGCGGCGGCCTCGGCCTCGGCGCGGCGTGCCTCGAGCGCGGTCTGGTCGCGCGCGGCGGCGATGCTGCGCACGTCCTCGCTCGCGCTGCCGGTGCCGGCGGGGATCAGGCGGCCGACGATGACATTCTCCTTCAGGCCCACGAGCTTGTCGCGCTTGCCCTGCACAGAGGCCTCGGTGAGCACGCGCGTCGTCTCCTGGAAGGACGCCGCGGAGATGAAGGAGCGCGTCTGCAGCGACGCCTTGGTGATACCCAGAAGGATCGGTCCGCCCTGCGCCGGGCGCCGGCCATCGGCGGCGACCTTGGCATTGGCCTCCTCGAACTCGACCTTGTCGACATGCTCGCCCTTGAGCAGCGTCGTCTCGCCCGAATCCGTGATCTCCCATTTCTGCAGCATCTGCCGGACGATCACCTCGATGTGCTTGTCGTTGATCTTCACGCCCTGCAGGCGATAGACGTCCTGCACCTCGTTGATCAGGTAATCGGCCAGCGCCTCGATGCCGAGAATGCGCAGGATGTCGTGCGGGGCGGGGTTGCCGTCCATCACGTATTCGCCGCGCTGGATGAAGTCGCCCTCCTGCACCGGGATGTGCTTGCCCTTGGGCACGGTGTATTCGACGGCCTCGGCGTTCTCGTCCACCGGCTCGATCGAGAGGCGGCGCTTGTTCTTGTAGTCCTTGCCGAAGCGCACATAGCCGTCGATCTCGGCGATGATGGCGTGGTCCTTGGGCCGGCGCGCCTCGAAGAGCTCGGCCACGCGCGGCAGACCGCCGGTGATGTCCTTGGTGCGCGCGCCCTCGCGGGGAATGCGCGCGACCACGTCACCGGCGCGGACCTCCTCGCCTTCCTCGACCGACAGGATCGCGTCCACCGACATCGGATAGGTCACCGGGCTGCCCTGCGAGTTGCGCATCGGCTCGCCGGACTCGGGGTCCATGATGATGATCTCGGGCTTGAGGGTGCTGCCCTTGGGCGCCGCGCGCCAGTCGGAGACGATGCGCTGGGTCATGCCCGTGGCCTCGTCGGTCTCCTCGCGCACGGAGAGCCCGTTGATGAGATCGACATGGCGCGCCTTGCCGTCGGCCTCGGCGATGATCGGCAGGGTGTAGGGGTCCCACTCGATCAGCTTGTCGCCCCGCTCAACCCGGTCGCCATCCTTGACGAACAGCTTGGTGCCGTAGGTGACCTTGTTGACCGAGCGCTCGACGCCGTTCTCGTCCATGATCGCGAGCTGCATGTTGCGGCCCATCACGATCGTCTCGCCGGCGGCGTTGTCGAGGATGTTGGCGTTGCGAAGCTCCACCTTGCCGGCATGCGCCGCCTCGAGGAAGGATTGCTGCCCGCCCTGCGCGATGCCGCCGATATGGAAGGTGCGCATCGTCAGCTGCGTGCCCGGCTCGCCGATCGACTGCGCGGCGATGATGCCGACGGCCTCGCCGACATTGACGATCGTGCCCCGCGCGAGGTCGCGGCCATAGCACAGCGCGCACACGCCCTCCTCGGCCTCGCAGGTCAGCGGCGAGCGGATCTTCATGCTCGCCACGGCGGCCTCCTCGATACGGTCGGCGAGGCGCTCATCGACGAGCTCGCCGCGCGCGGCCAGAACCTCGTCGGTGCCCGGCACCATCACGTCCTCGGCAATGACGCGGCCCAGGACCCGCTCGCCCAAGGTGGCCACCACCTCGCCGTCATTGACGGCGGGCTCTGCGGTGATCGACAGCTCGGTGCCGCAATCATGCTCGCGCACGATGCAGTCCTGCGCCACGTCGACGAGCCGGCGGGTGAGATAGCCCGAGTTCGCCGTCTTGAGCGCCGTGTCGGCAAGGCCCTTGCGCGCGCCGTGGGTGGAGTTGAAATACTCCAGCACGGTCAGGCCTTCCTTGAAGTTCGAGATGATCGGGGTCTCGATGATCTCGCCCGAGGGCTTGGCCATCAGCCCGCGCATGCCGCCGAGCTGCTTCATCTGCGCCGGCGAGCCGCGCGCGCCGGAATGGCTCATCATGTAGACCGAGTTGGGCTCGAGCTCGCGGCCCTGATCGTCGCGGCGCACCGCCGAGATCTCGTCCATCATGGACGACGCCACCCCGTCCGAGCAGCGCGACCAGGAGTCGATCACCTTGTTGTATTTCTCGCCCTGGGTGATCAGCCCGTCCATGTATTGCTGCTCGAACTCCTTCACCTGTTCGCGCGTCTCCTCGACGATGGACCATTTCTGATCCGGGATCAGCATGTCGTCCTTGCCAAAGGAGATGCCGGCGCGGAACGCCTCGCGAAAGCCCATCGACATGATCTGGTCACAGAAGACGACGGACTCCTTCTGTCCGCAATGGCGGTAGACCGTGTCGATGACCTCCTGGGCCTCCTTCTTGCGCAGGAGCCGGTTGACGAGCTCGAAGGGGGCCTTGACGTTGAGCGGCAGCAGCGTGCCGAGCCGCACGCGCCCCGGCGTCGTCTCGTAGCGCTTCCAGATCTCGGCCCCGTCCTCGTCGATCTGATTGACGCGCGCCTGGATCTTCGAATGCAGATGCACCACGCCGTCGGCGAGCGCGTGCTCGACCTCCTCGGGGGAGGCGAAGATCATGCCCTCGCCTTCGAGCCCCTCGCGCATCATCGAGGTGTAGTAGAGCCCGAGCACCATGTCCTGCGACGGCACGATGATCGGCGCGCCATTGGCCGGCGAGAGCACGTTGTTGGTGCTCATCATCAGCACCCGCGCCTCGAGCTGCGCCTCGAGCGAGAGCGGCACATGCACGGCCATCTGGTCGCCGTCGAAATCGGCGTTGAAGGCCGCGCAGACCAGCGGGTGAAGCTGGATCGCCTTGCCCTCGATGAGCGTGGGCTCGAAAGCCTGGATGCCGAGCCGGTGCAGCGTCGGCGCCCGGTTGAGCAGGACAGGATGCTCGCGGATCACCTCGTCGAGGATGTCCCAGACCTCGGGGCGCTCCTTCTCGACGAGCTTCTTGGCCTGCTTGACGGTGCTCGACAGCCCCTTCGCCTCGAGGCGCGAATAAATGAACGGCTTGAACAGCTCGAGCGCCATCTTCTTGGGGATGCCGCACTGGTGCAGCTTGAGCTCGGGGCCCGTGACGATCACCGAGCGGCCGGAGAAGTCCACCCGCTTGCCGAGCAGGTTCTGCCGGAAGCGGCCCTGCTTGCCCTTGAGCATGTCCGACAGCGACTTGAGCGGGCGCTTGTTGTTGCCCGTGATCACCCGGCCGCGGCGGCCATTGTCGAACAGCGCATCGACCGATTCCTGCAGCATGCGCTTCTCGTTGCGCACGATGATGTCGGGCGCGCGCAGCTCGATCAGCCGCTTGAGGCGGTTGTTGCGGTTGATGACCCGGCGGTAGAGATCGTTGAGATCCGAGGTCGCGAAGCGGCCGCCGTCGAGCGGCACCAGCGGGCGCAGCTCCGGCGGGATCACCGGCAGCACCGTCATCACCATCCATTCGGGCCGGTTGCCCGAGTCCAGGAAACTCTCGACGACCTTGAGCCGCTTGATGATCTTCTTGGGCTTGAGCTCGCCGGTGGCCTCCTTGAGATCCTCGCGCAGCCGCAGCGCCTCGCTGTCGAGGTCGATCGCGGCGAGCATGTCGCGGATCGCCTCGGCGCCGATATTGGCGGTGAATGCGTCGGAGCCGAACTGGTCCTGCGCGTCGAGAAACTCCTCCTCGCCCAGAAGCTGGCCGTAGCTCAGATCGGTCAGACCCGGCTCGACGACGACGTATTTCTCGAAATAGAGCACCTGCTCGAGATCGCGCAGCGTCATGTCGAGCATCAGGCCGATGCGGCTGGGCAGCGACTTGAGGAACCAGATATGGGCGACGGGCGCGGCCAGTTCGATATGGCCCATGCGCTCGCGGCGGACCTTCTGCAGGGTCACCTCGACGCCGCATTTCTCGCACACGACGCCGCGATACTTCATGCGCTTGTACTTGCCGCACAGGCACTCATAGTCCTTGATCGGCCCGAATATGCGCGCACAGAACAGCCCGTCGCGCTCGGGCTTGAAGGTGCGGTAGTTGATCGTCTCGGGCTTCTTGATCTCGCCATAGGACCACGACAGGACCCGCTCCGGGCTCGACAGCGAGATCTTGATCTCGTCGAAGGTCTTGATGGGGGCGACCGGGTTGAACGGGTTGGGGGTGAGTTCCTGGTTCATACGCTAATACCTCGAATTCGGTGTGCGGAGGGGGCGGCACGCGCCGCCCCGGGGATGATGGGCGCGCGCCCCTACTCCTCCTCCTCCGCGTCCAGGAGTTCCATGTTGAGGCCCAGACCCCGGACCTCCTTGACCAGCACGTTGAAGCTCTCCGGCACCCCGGCCTCGAAATTGTCCTCGCCCTTGACGATGGACTCATAGACCTTGGTGCGCCCGGCGACGTCGTCGGATTTCACCGTGAGCATCTCCTGCAGGGTGTAGGCCGCGCCATAGGCCTCCAGCGCCCAGACCTCCATTTCGCCGAGCCGCTGGCCGCCGAACTGCGCCTTGCCGCCGAGCGGCTGCTGGGTGACGAGGCTGTAGGGACCCGTGGAGCGGGCATGCAGCTTGTCATCCACGAGGTGGTGCAGCTTGAGCATGTATTTCATGCCCACGGTCACCGGCCGCGCGAAGACCTCGCCGGTGCGCCCGTCATGGACGATCGACTGGCCCGATTCGTCGAAGCCCGCCCGCTTGAGCGCGTCATTTACATCGGCCTCCTTGGCGCCGTCGAAGACCGGCGTGGCGATGGGCACGCCGCTGGTGACGGTTTCGGCGGACTCGATGAGCGCCGAGTCTTCCATCGGCGCGAACGCGTCGTTATAGACCTCGTCGCCGTAGGCGTGCCGCACCGCATCGCGCACCGGCGTCATGTCGCCCGAGCGGCGATACTCCTGCAGCGCCTCGTCGATCTTGACGCCGAGGCCGCGCGCCGCCCAGCCCATATGGGTCTCGAGGATCTGGCCGACATTCATCCGCGACGGAACCCCGAGCGGGTTGAGCACCAGATCCACCGGCGTGCCGTCGGCGAGGAAGGGCATGTCCTCCTCGGGCACGACCTTGGAGATGACGCCCTTGTTGCCGTGCCGGCCGGCCATCTTGTCGCCCGCCTGAAGCTTGCGCTTGATGGCGATGAAGACCTTGACCATCTTCATCACCCCCGGCGGCATGTCGTCGCCGCGGCGCACCTTCTCGACCTTGTCCTCGAAGCGCGCCTCCAGGGTGCGCTTCTGGGCGTCGAACTGCGCGTTGAGCGCCTCGACGGCCTGCGCATCGGCCTCGTCGCTCAGCGCGAGCTGCCACCACTGCCCGCGCGAGAGCCCCTCGAGCAGCTCGTCGGTGATCTCGGAATTCGCGCGCACCCCCTTGGGGCCCTTCACCGCGGTCTTGCCGAGGATCATCCGGCGCAGGCGGCCATAGATGTTGCGCTCGAGGATCTCGAGCTCGTCGTCGCGGTCGCGCGAAAGCCGCTCGACCTCCTCGCGCTCGATCTGCAGCGCGCGCTCATCCTTCTCCACGCCGTGGCGGTTGAAGACCCGCACCTCGACGATGGTGCCGTAGGCCCCCGGCGGCAGCCGCAGCGAAGTGTCGCGCACATCGCTCGCCTTCTCGCCGAAGATCGCGCGCAGGAGCTTCTCCTCCGGCGTCATCGGCGACTCGCCCTTGGGGGTGATCTTGCCCACGAGGATGTCGCCGGCCTGCACCTCGGCACCGATATAGACGATCCCCGCCTCGTCGAGATTGCGCAGCGCCTCCTCGCCGACATTGGGGATGTCGCGCGTGACCTCCTCGGGGCCGAGCTTGGTGTCGCGCGCGGCGACCTCGTATTCCTCGATATGCACCGAGGTGAACACGTCGTCGCGCAGGATGTTCTCCGAGATCAGGATCGAGTCCTCGAAGTTGTAGCCGTTCCACGGCATGAAGGCCGTGACCACGTTGCGCCCGAGCGCGAGCTCGCCCATGTCGGTGGCCGGGCCGTCGGCGATCACCTCGCCCTTGGAGACGGTATCACCCACCTTCACGAGCGGGCGCTGGTTGATGCAGCTCGAGGCGTTGGAGCGCGTGAACTTGCGCAGCCGGTAGATATCCACGCCGGCCTCGCCCGGATCGAGATCCTGCGTCACCCGCACGACGATCCGCGTGCCGTCCACCTGATCGACGATGCCGTCGCGCCGCGCCTGGATCGCCGCGCCCGAGTCGCGCGCCACGATGCCCTCGATGCCGGTGCCCACGAACGGCGCCTCGGACTGCAGCAGCGGCACCGCCTGGCGCATCATGTTCGAGCCCATCAGCGCGCGGTTGGCGTCGTCATTCTCGAGGAACGGGATCAGCGACGCCGCGACCGAGACGAGCTGCTTGGGCGATACGTCGATGAGATCGACCGCCTCGGCCGGGTTGAGCATGAACTCCCCGCCCGTGCGCGTCGAAACGAGCTCGTTGACGAAGCGGCCCGCGTCGTCGAGCTTGGCGTTGGCCTGCGCGATGGTGTGGCGCATCTCCTCGGTGGCGGAGATGTAGATCACCTCGTCGCTGACCTGCCCGTTCTCGACCTTGCGGTACGGTGTTTCGATGAAGCCGTATTTGTTGACCCGTGCGAAGGTCGCGAGGCTGTTGATGAGCCCGATATTCTGCCCCTCCGGGGTCTCGATCGGACACATGCGGCCGTAATGGGTCGGATGCACGTCGCGGACCTCGAAGCCGGCGCGCTCGCGCGTCAGCCCGCCCGGCCCGAGCGCCGAGAGCCGGCGCTTGTGCGTGACCTCCGAGAGCGGGTTGGTCTGGTCCATGAACTGCGACAGCTGCGAGGAGCCGAAGAACTCGCGCACCGCGGCAGCGGCGGGCTTGGCGTTGATGAGATCCTGCGGCATCACCGTGTCGATCTCGACCGAGCTCATCCGCTCCTTGATCGCGCGCTCCATGCGCAGCAGGCCGACGCGGTACTGGTTCTCCATCA
>PUKW01000365.1 GCA_003550665.1 Paracoccaceae bacterium
TCGTCGCCACCGCGCACGGCCCAGATACTTCGAGGGCCGGAATGCCTCGTTGCGGGCTCGCGCTCCCGCCGTCGTCGGCTTCCAGGGTCTGGCGTTCCTGCGCGGTGGTAGTGAGGGCACGGGTACAAAACGGCTATTGGGTTTTTCAGGCTCCGGTCGGCTATCGCTATGAGCGCGTAAGCGGTCACGGCAAGCTGCTGGTGCGTGATGAGCCCAACGCATCAGCCCTTCGGGAGGCGCTCGAAGGTTATGCCTCTGGTCGATTCGAGACGCAGGTTGAGGTGAAGCGCTTCCTGGAGCGGCAACCGTCCTTCCCGAAAGACTTGCCGAACGGCGAAATCCGCAATCAGCGCATCCATGATTTTCTGACGCGCCCGGTCTATGCGGGCTATGTCGAAGCGCCGAATTGGGATGTGTCGCTGCGCAAGGGGCATCACGAAGGCCTTGTCAGCTTTGCCACCTTCGAAAAGATTCAGGCGCGCCTCAAGGGCACGGCCAAGGCTCCGGCGCGTAAGGATATCAATGCAGACTTCCCGCTGCGCGGCTTCATCCTGTGCGATGATTGCAGCAAGCCTCTGACGGCTTGCTGGTCGCAGGGCAGGAAGGAGAAGTACCCCTATTATCTGTGCCCGGCGAAGGGCTGTGAAAGCTACCGTAAGTCGATCAGGCGCGAAGTGCTGGAAGGCGAGTTCGAGGACGTGCTGAAGCGCATGGAGCCCGTACACGGGCTGTTTGCGCTCGTGAAGGCAATGTTCCAAGACGCCTGGGACATGCGTCTTGCACAGGCATCTGAGGCAAAGAAAACGCTCAAGGCACAGATCGGGAAGCTGGAAAAGCAGATCGATCAGCTTCTCGACCGCATCGTCGATGCGAACAGTGACTCGGTGGTTTCGGCCTACGAGAAGCGGATTGCCAAGCTGGAGCGTGAGAAGCTTCTGGCACAGGAACAACTCATCAAAACGGGTTCGCCACGGCATACCCTGGAGGAGTCGTTCGAACACGCTATGAGTTTTCTGGCAAACCCTTGGAAAATATGGAGTAATTCCGAATACGCGCTCAAGAAAACCGTCCTGAGACTGGCCTTTGCAGAGCCTCTGCCATACTGCCGGAATCAAGGACTTCGAACACCAAATTTAGCCTTACCTTTCAAGGTGTTAGGCGAAATTTGCAGCCAAAATTGTGAGATGGCGCACCCGATAGGATTCGAACCTATGACCTCTGCCTTCGGAGGGCAGCGCTCTATCCGGCTGAGCTACGGGTGCCGCGCGCCGGCTTATAGGGCAGGCGCGGGTCGTAAGCAATGCCCCTCTACCGGATCTGATGCGGTGGCGGGCACCCCCGGGGGCGCAGCGCAGCCAAAATCCGGTTTCAGCGCCACCTGTCACATTGCCGACACAAAAGCGCGTCATCAGGGCAATGCCGGGCCGAGGAGCATGGGCTCTGATTTCGCTCTCCCGGCGGGATACAACACACGGAGACGACATGACACGTTCTGCCACCCTGCTCGCCACCACGGCCTGCCTGTTTGCCGGCGCTGCCGCGGCGCAGTCGGTCGATCCCGAGCTGCCTGACTATGAACCCGCTTCCGGCGTGTCCGGCAGCATCAACTCCATCGGGTCGGATACGCTCAACAACCTGATGACGCTGTGGGCCGAGGGCTTCCGCAGCGAGTATCCCAACGTCTCCGTCGAGATCCAGGGCGCTGGCTCGGGCACCGCGCCGCCGGCGCTCGTCGAGGGCACGGCGAATTTCGGCCCCATGTCGCGGCCGATGCGCGGCACCGAGATCGAGGAGTTCGAGGACAATTACGGCTACGAGCCCACCCCGATTCGCGGTGCCATCGACGCGCTCGGCGTCTTCGTGCATCAGGACAACCCGCTCGAATGTGTCACCATGGAGCAGGTGGACGCGATGTTCTCCTCGACCCGCTCGGGCGGGGCCGATGCCGCCATCGAGACCTGGGGCGATGCCGGGCTCGACGGAGACTGGGCCGACCGGTCGCTCGCCATGTATGGCCGCAACTCGGCTTCGGGCACCTATGGCTATTTCCGCGACGTGGCGCTGTTCGGCGGTGACTATTCCGCCGATGTGCGCGAGCAGCCGGGCTCCTCGACGGTGATCCAGGGCGTGGCCTCGGACATCAACGGCATCGGCTATTCGGGCATCGGCTACGCCACCGCCGACGTGAAGGCGCTCGAGATCCGCGGCGATGACGGGGAGTGCTACGCGCCCACCGCCGAGAACGCGGTGAGCGGCGACTACCCGATCGCCCGGTTCCTCTACATCTACGTCAACAAGGACCCCAACGAGGATCTCGACCCGCTGCGTGCCGAGTTCGTGCGCTACGTCTACAGCCGCCAGGGCCAGGAAGACGTGGTGCGCGCCGGGTTCTTCCCGGTGGTGAACGCGCTCGCCGAGCAGGAACTCGACATCTTCGGCCTCGCCGACTGACGCGACGGCCCGATCCGGCGGCCGGGGGCGTTCCCCGGGCGTCCCTTGCATTCATAAAAATGGCCTCGCCCGCATGACCGACCGATCCGCCCTGCAGGACGCGCGCGCCGAGACGTTCCGCCGCGGCGCGCGCCGCCGGCACACGACACCCTGGAGCGTGCGCGCCGGCGAGCGGCTCGCCGGCGGGGTCATTACAGTGGGCGGGTTGCTCGTGATCGTGGCGGTGTTCGGGATCATGGTGTTTCTCGCCTCGGTGGTCGCGCCGCTGATGGCGGGCGGCAGCGAGGAGGAGCATTACAGCTATACCCTGCCGGTCGAGGATGAGCTCATCTGGGTCAATGCGGACCAGTACCGCACGCTTGGCCTCGGGATCACCAGCACCGGCGACATTCTCAACTACCACGTTCCCACCGGCGAGGTGGTCTCCACCGACAGTTTCGATTTCGAGGGCCGCGAGGTGACCTCCGTGGCCGGAACGCTCGACCGCGAGGACCTGATATTCGGCTTCGACGACGGCACGGTGCGCTTTGCCACCGCACTCGTCGAGGTAGAGAGCATGCGGCCCGAGGACCTTCCCCCCGAAAGCACCGAGCTGAGCGATACCGACTGGCTGATGGACGGCACGATCTACAGCCGTGTCGGAACCGGCGACTACCGCACGCTCTTGCCCGAAAACACGCTCGGGGAGATCGTCGAGGTCGCCGACACGCCGATCATCGCCGTCGATATCCGCACCGGCGGCACCCGCGAGCGCCCGACGATCTCCTTCGCCACCGTCAGCGCGGACGGCAATGCGCGGGTGTCCAATTCGCGCATCCAGCGCAACATGATGACCGGCGAGGAGACGGTAAGCACCGACACCGTGGAATTGCCCGATCTCGACCTGCCCGACGGCGTGAATGTCACCGACATCCTGCTCGCCGGGCGCGGCGACCGGGCGATCATCTCCACCGATGACGGTGTCGTCTTTCGCTACGATCTGCGCGACTTCGACAATCCGGTGATGGCCGAACGCTACCGCGTCGCCGCCGAGGATGTGGCCGTGTCGGCAATGACCTATCTGTCGGGGCGTCAGGCGCTCGTGGTGGGTGGCTCGGACGGCTCGCTCGGCGTTTTCTTCCGGCTCCAGAGTGCGGTGGTGTCCGAGGATGGCCCGCCGCCGATCCTCTACCCTGACGTCACCGATGCGGGGTTCGAACTCGCCGCGGCAACGCTTCAGGTCGCGGGGGAGGGCACCGCCGACGGCTACGAGCTGGTGCGCGCGCGCGAGCATGCGCCAATGCCCGCCGCTGTCGTCGATATCGCCGAGGGCCAGCGCGACAAGTCCTTCGTCGCCACCGACGCCAAGGGCAATGTCCGCGTCATCCAATCGACCTCCGATATCCAGATGTTCGAGTTCCAGCGCAGCGGCGACCCGTCCGTGCCCTCCACCGCGATGGGGTTCGCGCGCGGCGACGGGGCAATCCTCGTGAGCGAGCGCGGCGAGGTCGATGTCTGGGTCTATGACGATCCGCATGCCGAGATCACGCTCGGAACGCTCTTCGGCGAAGTCTGGTACGAGGGCTACAATTCACCCGGCTTCACCTGGCAGTCCACCGCCGGCACCGACGAGGCCGAGCCGAAATACTCGCTGGTGCCGCTGATCTTCGGCACCATCAAGGCGGCGACCTACGCGATGCTGTTCGCCACGCCGATCGCGCTGATGGCGGCGATCTACACCTCGGAATTCGTCCATCGCGGCGTGCGCGCCACCGTCAAGCCGGTGATGGAGCTGATGGAGAGCCTGCCCACCGTGGTGCTCGGCTTCGTCGCGGCGTTGGTGCTCGCACCGATCGTGGAGGAATGGGTCGCGGCGGTGCTTCTGGGCTTCATTGCGTTGCCGCTCGGCCTGATGCTCGGCGCGTTCGCGTGGCAGACCCTGCCGCCCGCCGTGGTGCTGCGCCTCGACGGGTTTCCCAAATTCGTCTTCATGATCGCGACGGTGATCGCGACGGGCTGGGTGTCCTACGGCGTTGGCCCGATCTTCGAGGAGGTGCTGTTTCAGGGCGATTTCAAGGCCTGGACGGCAGGCAATTTCGGCACCGGCACGCCCTTCATGACGCTGATCCTGCTGCCGGTGTCCTATCTCGCGATCTCCTGGAGCTTTCGGCGCATCATCGGGCACCGCTACCGGGAGGTGACCCGCGCGCGCGCGCGCAGCGCGGCGGGGCGGCTCGATATGGGGCGCTGGGTGGTGTTTCTCGCCGCCGCGATCGGGCTGGCATGGCTTCTGGCGAGCACGCTCACGCTGATCGGTTACGATCCGCGCGGCGGCTTCGTCGACAGCTACGCGCAGCGCAACGCGCTCGTGGTAGGCTTCATCATGGCGTTTGCGGTGATCCCCAACATCTACACCCTGGCCGAGGACGCGCTCAACTCGGTGCCCGGGCATCTGCGCGCGGGCTCGCTCGCGGCGGGCGCGACGCCGTGGCAGACAGCGACCTGGATCGTGCTGCCCACCGCGGCGTCGGGGGTGTTCTCGGCGGTGATGATGGGGATGGGCCGCGCCGTGGGCGAGACGATGATCGTGGTGATGGCCGCGGGCAACACGGCGATCATGGACTGGAACATCTTTGCGGGGCTGCGCACGCTGTCGGCCAACATCGCCATCGAGTTGCCCGAGGCGGTGCGCGACGGCACGAA
>PUKW01000348.1 GCA_003550665.1 Paracoccaceae bacterium
CCGCGTCATGTGGATCGGATCGGAACCTTCATCGTGACCAGCTCCTCCGCCATTGTCGGGTGAACGGCCATGGTGCGGTCGAAGTCCTCCTTGGTCGCGCCCATCCCGAGCGCGATCGCCGCGAGCTGGATCATCTCCCCCGCGCCGTCCGCGACGATGTGACATCCGAGAACCACCCGGGTCGCACGGCTCACCACAAGCTTCATCATCGCACGATCGTCCCGTCCCGCAAAGGCCGAATGCATCGGGCGAAACGCCGCGGCATAGATCTCGACGGGCTCGCGCGCTGCCGCTTCCTCCTCGCTCAGCCCGACCGAACCGATTTCCGGGCGGGTGAACACCGCGCTCGCCACCAACGCATGATCTACGGCGCGCGGGTTCGCACAGAAGACCGTGCGCGCAAAGGCCTCACCCTCGCGGATCGCTACCGGGGTGAGATTGACGCGGTCGGTCGCATCGCCCACGGCGTAGATCGACGGCACCGCGGTCTGCGAATACGCGTCCACCGGCACCTCCCCGCGCGCGCCGAGCGCAACGCCCGCCGCCTCGAGCCCGAGCCCGCCCGTATTCGGCGCGCGCCCGGTGGCGTAGAGCACCTGCTCGAAGACGCGGCTGCGGCCCCGCGTGTCGGTGACCCGAAACCCGTCCGCGACACGCTCGATCGCCTCGACATCGGTCTCGACCTCGAGCCCCACGCCATGCGCGCGCATCGCCGCGGCGACGTGCCCGCGCGCCCCGTCATCGAAACCGCGCAGGATCTGCCCGCCGCGGTAAAACTGCGTCACATCGACGCCTAGGCCATTGAAAATGCAGGCGAACTCGCTCGCGATATAGCCACCGCCGACGACCAGCAGGCTGCGCGGCAGCGCATCGAGGTGAAACACGTCATCGGAGGTCATCACCCCCGCTTCGGCGGCCCGCCCCGGCACCCAGGGCCGCCCGCCCGTCGCCACCAGGATGTGGCGCGCACGCAGCCGGCGCCCGTCCGACAGCGCCACGGTGTGCGCATCCTCGATCGTGGCGCGCGCGTCGTATGTCGACACCCCGGCGCGCTCGAGATTGCCGCGATACACCCCTTCGAGCCGCGCGAGTTCGGCCTGCATCGCGGCGCGAAACCGCGGCCAGTCGAAGGCGCCCGTCTCAGCGCCCCAGCCATAGGCGCGCGCATCCGCCATCGCCGTCGGGAAATCCGCCGCGAACACCATCAGCTTCTTGGGCACGCAACCGCGGATCACGCAGGTGCCCCCCATGCGGTCCTGTTCGGCGAGCGCGACCGACGCGCCGCCCTCGGATGCCGCGATGCGCGCCGCACGCACCCCGCCGGAGCCGCCGCCGATCACGAAAAGGTCATAGTCGAAAGCCATTCAGCACTCCGCTTCCCGCCGCCGGCGGGCCGTTCAAAGATCGTCGCGAAAGATGTTCTCCCGCTCGTCGAAATCGATTCGCTCATGCGTCACCGCGCCGGTGGCGCCGTCGCGGATCTCCACCCGCCCGTCGCCATGGCCGATCACCACCCGGTCGCACAGGCCCACGAAGAGCCCGTTCTCCACCACGCCGGGCACCTGGTTTAGCTGCAGGGAGAGCGCGCCCGGCGCGCCGATGCGGCGCAGCGACAGATCGAGGATGTGATTGCCCTCGTCGGTGCGGTAGGGCGCGTCATCCGCCATCCGCAGCGCGATTTCGCGCCCCATCACGTCGGCGCCCGCGAGGACCTCGTCGACATGCGCGCGGGTCGAAGACAATCCGAAGGGGATCACCTCGACCGGCAGCGCAAAGGCACCAAGCGCCGCGACCTCCTTGGTCGCGTCGGTGATCACGACCAGGCGCTCGGAGGCCGCCGCGACGATCTTCTCGTGCAGGAGCGCGCCGCCGCCGCCCTTTATGAGATCGAGCGCAGCGTCGAACTCGTCGGCACCGTCAATGGTCAGATCGAGCCAGCCAGCCTCGTCGAGCGTGGTCAACGGAATGCCCTCGGTGCGCGCCTGCTGTGCGGTGCGCTGCGAGGTCGGCACACCCATGATCTTCAGCCCGTCTTCGCGCACCATCCGCCCGAGACAGCGCACCATCCAAGCTGCTGTCGAGCCCGTTCCGAGCCCGACGCGCATCCCGTCTTCCACGCTATCCGCCGCATGCTGCGCGGCTGAGAATTTCGCCCGCTCCGCGGCGGACCGTGCTGCCGTCATGCCGACCCCGACTTACCTTGCCTTGATATAGGGCAGACAGACGCGCTTCGCGAGAGCAAATCGGCCGCATCGGGCCGGGTGCGTCACTGCTGGATCGACTCGAGATAACGGTTGATTGCCACGACCTTGACCGGCACCTGCGGGCGGCGCCCATCGGGCAGCTCGACCCGCGTGAGCGGCCCGTCCATCAGCAGCGCATAACGGGGCATGTCGCTCGCCGCGATCTCGTGGAGCCCCTGCCCGTAGCCCTCGAGCCGCGCCAGCAGCAGCCCGGTGGGGAACGCGCCGTCATTGTTCGCGCTAAGCCGCGTCAGGTCCGGCGCATCGGGATGCGCGCCATCGGTGCCGCCGGGGCCGTGGCAGGCCGCGCAGTAATCCTCGTAGAGCGTGTGCCCGGCCTGCGCCGACGGTCGCGGTGTGCAGGCCAAGATCACCGCCGCCACCGCGACGAGCGCCGCCGCGCCGCTCAGGACTGGTGCTGCTCGCATGAATGCCTCCCTGGTCACGATGCGGTGAGTCTATCGCAAGGCGCACGCGGATGCATTCGCCTTGTGCAGCGCCGGGGACCGGCACTGCGCGTCGGTTTCGGGCATGACACGCGTGACGCGGCGCGCCAGACAGGGCAGGAACGGAGGCCATGATGCTCACGCTGCACTACGCGCCGGACAATGCCTCGCTCATCGTGCGCCTCGCGCTCGAGGCTGCGGGGGCACCCTATACGACCCGCCTCGTCGATCGCGGCGCGCGCACCCAGCGCGGTGCGGCCTATCGCCGGCTCAACCCGGCCGGCCGCATCCCCGCACTCGAGACGCCCGACGGGCCGGTTTTCGAGACCGGGGCGATCCTGCTCTGGCTCGCGGAGCGGCATCCGGGGCTCGGCCCCGACGCGCAGGAACCGCAGCGCGGCGCGTGGCTGTCCTGGCTGTTCTTCGTCTCCAATACGCTGCACGCCGACATGCGCGCGCTGTTTTATCCCGAGGACTACGCCCCCGCCGGCGCCGCGCAGGCGCATCACGCCCTGACGGCGCGCCGCCTCGCGCATCATCTCGCACTGATCAACGCGCACGCCCCGATCGCGCCGCACAGGCCCGGCGGGCTCGAATTCTATCTGGCCTGCTGCCTGCGCTGGGGCGCGCTTTATCCACAGGGCGGCACCGGCTGGTTCGACCTCAAAGCCACGCCGGCGCTGGCCGGACTTGCCCGCGCCCTCGACGGCCACCCCGCCGCGCTGGCCGCCGCCCGCGCCGAGGGCCTCGGCCCGACACCCTTCTCCGCCCCGTCCCCCGCCGTGCCACCCGAAGGCAGCGCAACCTGAAAGGTCCGCCCGATGTTCCTGTCCGTGTTCGAACTTTTCAAGATCGGCATCGGTCCGTCGTCAAGCCACACCATGGGTCCGATGGTGGCGGCGGCGCGGTTTCTGCACACACTGCGCGGCTCGCCCTTCAGGGCGGAGGGGCTGCGCGCTTCGCTGCATGGCTCGCTGGCCTTCACGGGCGGCGGCCACGGCGCCGACCGCGCCGTGATGCTGGGCCTCGTAGGCTTCACGCCAGAAGATTTCGACGCCGCCGCCGCCGAGACCGCGCTGGCCGATCTGCGCCGCAGCGGCCGCGTCGCGCCGCCGGGCCTCGGCCCGCTCGCCTTCGATCCGGCGCGTGACCTCGTTTTCGACTACGGCCCGGCCCTGCCCGGCCACGCCAACGGGCTCATCCTCACCGCGACCGACGCGCAGGGCGACGCGCTCCTGCAGGAAACATACTACTCCATCGGCGGCGGCTTCGTGCTCACGGCCGCGGAGCACGCCGCGGGCCGCGACGGCGCGGGGCGCCTCGACGTGCCGTACCCCTTCGAGTCGGCCGGCGAAATGCTCGCCATGGCGAGCGACAGCGGGCTGAGCATCGCAGCGATGAAGCGCGCCAACGAGCTGCGCGTGCGCGACTCCGCGGCGATTGATGCGGGCATCGCGCGGATCTGGGCGGTGATGGCCGACTGCATCGATCGCGGGCTCGCCGCCGAGGGCACGCTGCCGGGCGGGCTGCGGGTGCGCCGCCGGGCGGGGGCAATCCATGCCCGGCTGCGCGCCGAGCACGGCAACAACCTCGCCGCGCCGCATATCGTCAATGACTGGATGAGCGTCTACGCGATGGCCGTCAACGAGGAGAACGCCGCGGGTGGACAGGTCGTCACGGCGCCGACCAACGGCGCGGCCGGGGTGGTCCCCGCGGTGATCCGCTACTGGCTCGATCATGTGCCGGGGGCCTCGCGCGCGCGGCTCGCGGAGTTCCTGCTCACCGCCGCCGCGATCGGCGGGCTCGTCAAGCACAACGCCTCGATCTCGGGCGCCGAATGCGGCTGCCAGGCCGAGGTGGGCGCGGCGGCAGCGATGGCGGCGGCGGGGTTCGCCGCGGTCATGGGCGGCACGCCAGCGCAGGTCGAGAACGCCGCCGAGATCGCGCTCGAACACCATCTCGGCATGACCTGCGACCCGGTGGCGGGGCTCGTGCAGGTGCCCTGCATCGAGCGCAACGCGCTCGGCGCGATCAAGGCCGTCTCGGCGGCGAGCCTCGCCCTGCGCGGCGACGGGGAGCATTTCATGCCGCTCGACAACTGCATCAAGGCGCTGCGCGAGACGGGCGCCGACATGAGCGACAAATACAAGGAAACATCCCTCGGCGGCCTCGCCGTGAACGTCCCGAACTGCTGACGCACGGGTTTCGACGTGGTCCGGGGCGTCACCGGCGCACTGGCGCGCGGGTATCGCCGGGGCGAACGGAGCAATTGCACGAAGTCGCGCGGCCTGCCCTAGAGCGCGTCGCTTCCTTTCGGATTCAGGATTCCCAGATCGGCCATGATGTGGTTCCCGTCCCTTGAGGCAGATATTGGGGTCACAGATGGGCAAGCCACATCCGATAGAACTTCGAAC
>PUKW01000100.1 GCA_003550665.1 Paracoccaceae bacterium
AGCGGATGGAGCCGCTGCGGCTGGAGGCGGGGCGGCGCATGGGGCTGGGCGATGTGACCCGTTCGGTCACGCCCAAGATCGGGCTTCTGGCCGCGCCGCGCGCCGGGGGCGCGGTGAGCGCGCGCTATTTCATGCCCTGGGCGTGCCATCCGACGATGGCGGTGACCGGGGCGCAATGCCTCGCGGCGAGCCTGCTCATCCCCGGCAGCACCGCCGAGGGGCTGGCCGCGCTGCCCGCGGGCAACCCGGCAGCGATCCGCATCGAGCATCCGTCGGGCGAGATCGAGGTCAGCGTCGATTACAGCCGCGACGGCGACGCGGTGACGATCAACGCCGCCGGGCTCGCGCGCACCGCGCGGCTCCTGGCGCGCGGCGAGGTGATGGTGCCCGAGGCGGCCTTCGCGGGCTAGTCGATCGCGCGGATCGGCGCGCCCGCCTGCCAGGCGCGGATCGCCTCGACGGTCTGCGCGTAGAAGAGGCGGAAGGTCGATTCGGTCGTATAGCCCAGATGCGGCGTCAGAAGGAGCCGGCCCGATCCGGTCAGCTCCGCGTCGCGCAGCGGGTCGTCGGCGGGCAGCGGTTCGGTGTCGAACACGTCGAGGCCGGCCATCGCCGGGCGCCCCGCGCGCAGCCCCGCGAGAAGCGCGGGCGCCTGCACGATCGGCCCGCGCGAGGTGTTCACGAAGACCGCACCGTCGCGCATCGCGGCGAACTGTGGCGCCCCGAACAGCCCGCGCGTGCGCTGCGACAGCACCAGATGCACCGAGACGACATCCGCCGTGCCCATCAACTCGTCGAGCGTCGCGCAGCGGCGCACCCCGAGCTCGGCGCAGCGCGCCTCGGTCAGGTTCGCCGACCAGGCCGCGATCTCCATGCCGAAGGCGCGCCCGAGCGCGGCCATCTGCGCGCCGATGCTGCCCAGCCCCGCGAGCCCGAGCGTCAGCCCCGCGAGATCGCGCCCGAGCCCGGCCTGCCAGCCGCCGGCATCGAGGCTCGCAGCCTCGGAAATGATGCGCCGGTTGAGCGCCAGGATCATCGCCATGGCGAGTTCCGAGGTCGTCGTCTTGCGCGACTGGGTGCCGCAGACCGTGATGCCGCGTGCGCGGGCGGCGTCGAGATCGATGGCGAGGTTGCGCGGCCCCGTCGTCACGATCAGCCGCAGCGCCGGCAGCGCCGCGATCACGGCGGCGGGCAGCGGCGTGCGCTCGCGCATCACGCAGATCACCTCGAAGGGGGTGAGCGCGGCGATGACCGCCTCGGGGCCGCCGAGCGGCTCGGTGAAGACGGTGACCTCGCCGAGGCCGGACCAGTCGGCGAGCGACTGCGAGACATTGGCGTAATCGTCGAGAACGGCGATCTTCATGGATCTCTCCCCCTGATGCCGACGAGCCGTGCCGCCACCGGCGCGCCGGTGATGACGAGCACGATGCGCAATATGTGATGCACCACCACGAAGCCGAGATCGGCGCCCACCACGATGGCGAGCACCGTCATCTCGGCCTGCCCGCCGGGCGCGAAGGCGAGAAACGCCTCCACCGGGGGTGCGCCGGCGATGAGGGTGACCGCGGCGGTGATGATCGCCGCCAGCAGCGCGAGCACCACCGCGAAGGCCGTCCCCGCCGCCACGTCCACGCGCAGCTCGCGCAGCGTGACCCCGACATAATAGACCCCGATCCCCATGCCTATGAAGAACTGCGCCGCGAGGATCGCCTCGGCCGGCGGGCGCGCGGAGATCAGCCCCGTCATCGCCAGCACCGCGGTGACGATCAGCGGCCCGATGATCGCCGCGCCGAACAGCCCGATGCGCTCGCCCAGCTTCCAGCCGCCGAGCGCGGCGGCGGCCATCAGCGCCAGCTCGGCGGGATCCATCCCGGCGGCGGGTTCGCCGATGGGTTCGCTCAGGCTGACCCCGTAGAGCCCCGTCAGCAGCACCGGCGCCAGCGCGACCACGATCAGCACCCGCGTCGCATGCACCAGCGAGAGCGCGCGCACATCCGCCCCCGCCTCCTGGCCGAAGGCGACCATGTCCTGCAGCCCGCCCGGCATCGCCGCGTAATAGGCCGTCACCGGATCGAAGCCGCACACACGGCGAAAGAACGGCACCCCGATCGCGCCGATGAGCACGATATAGAGCGGGATCACCGCGATCGTCGCCGCCATCTGCGGCAGCTTCCCGACGAGGGCGGGGGTGATGCTCGCCCCCACCGCGACCCCCAGGATCGAGCGCGCGCCGATGCTGACCTGCCCGAACCCCGCCAGCCGCCAGCCCGCCAGCGCCGCGATCAGGCAGGCCGCCATCGGCCCGAACAGGAACGGCAGCGGCAGCCCCAGCACCGAGAACGCCGCCGTGCCGAGCGCGGCGATCAGGATGGTGAGCAGGCGGGCACGCAGGAGCGGGGGCATCGCGGGGCGGGCTTGATTGACGGCTTCGGGGTGCATTCGTATACATCGGGATGCCGAATGGAAAGCATGCGATGCCCGACCTGCCCGACAAGCCCGCTCCGCCGCGCCGCGACAGGCCCCAGGGCCGCAGCGCCTATGAGCGGCTGCTCGAGGAGCTGCGCCAGGGCCGCATCGGGCCCGGCGCGCGGCTGCGCGAGGCCGAGCTCGCCGAGCGTTTCGGGCTCAGCCGCACGCCGATCCGCGAGGCGCTGCGCCAGCTCGAGACGGACGGGCTCGTGGTGCACCTGCCGCGGGTTGGGGCGGCGGTGCGCCGGCTCGACTATGCCGAGGTGATGGAGCTTTACGAGATGCGCGCGGTGCTCGAGGGCACGGCGGCGCGGCTGGCCGGGCGCGCGGCTTCCGATATCGAGATCGCCGAGCTCGACACCCTCAACACCGAGATGGCCGCCGCCGAGGGCGATGCCGGGCGGGTCACCCGGCTGAACCGGCAATTCCATCTCACGCTGCTCGATGCGGCCAAGAACCGCTTTCTCGTCAAGTCGATGGCCGCGATCAGCCGGACGCTGATGATCCTCGGCCCCTCGACGCTGACCGAGACGGCGCGGGTGGGCGAGGCGGCCGCGGAGCATGCCCGGCTCATCGCCGCGATCCGCGCGCGCGACGGCGACGCCGCCGAGCAGGTGATGCGCGCCCATATCGAGCGTGCGCATCTGTTCCGGCTGCGCCAGCTGCGCCACACCGAGCCCCCCGGCCCCGGGGACTGAGGAGACGGGGCGAAAGGCAGGGGCGGTTGCGGCGCAGCGCCGCGCGGCCCGGGCCGGCAGGATCACGCGGGCGGCCCGGCGCGGCCGCCCGGCCCGAAGGAGGAGAGACCATGGCGGCAAGACTTCTCGTGATGCCGGGCGACGGCATCGGCCCGGAGATCACCGCGGCGACGCTGCGGGTGCTCGAGGCGGCCTCGGCGGCGCATGGGCTGGGGCTCGAATTCGAGGAGGCGCCGGTGGGGCTTGCGGCGCTCGCGGCCGAGGGCACGACGCTGCCCGCGGCGACGATGGCGCGGGCGCGGCAGGCCGACGGGCTGGTGCTCGGCCCGCTTGACACCTATGCCTACCCGCCCCGCGCCGAGGGCGGCATCAACGCCTCCGCCGCCTTTCGCACGGGGCTCGACCTGCACGCCAATATCCGCCCCGCGCGCACCCGGCCGGGGCTCCCCGCGCCCTGCGGGCGGGCCTTCGACCTGGTGGTGATGCGCGAGAATACCGAAGGCTTCTATGCCGATCGCAACATGCATGACGGCCCCGGCGAGATGCTGGTGACCGAGGATGTCGCGATCGCGCTGCGCCGCATCACCCGCGCGGCCTCGACGCGCATCGCCGAGGCGGCCTTCGCGCTCGCCGCCACCCGGCCCGCGGCGAAGGTGACGGCGGTGCACAAGGCCAATGTGCTCGCCAAGAGCGACGGGCTGTTTCTCGACTGCTGCCGCGCCGTGGCCGCGCGCCATCCCGGCATCGCCTATGACGAGGTGATCGTGGATGCGATGGCCGCGCATCTGGTGCGCCGGCCCGAGGCCTTCGACGTGGTGGTCACCACCAACATGTATGGCGACATCCTGTCCGACCAGGCCTCGGAGATGTCGGGCGGGCTGGGTCTGGCGGCGTCGCTCAACTGCTCCGAGACCCAGGCCATGGCCCAGGCGCAGCACGGCGCGGCCCCCGACATCGCCGGGCGCGGCATCGCCAACCCGGCCTCGCTGATCGGTTCGGCGGCGATGCTGCTGCGCTGGCTGGCGCCGCGGCGCGGGGCGCCGGAGCTGGCGGCGGCGGGGGCGGCGATCGAGGACGCGCTCGATGCCGCGCTCGCCGATCCGGCCACCCGCACCGCCGATCTCGGCGGGCGCACCGGCACGATGGATTTCGCCGCCGCCCTCGCGGCACGACTGGGCGGCTGAGCGCGACACCGCCGATTAATTTTCCGTTCCGTGTTTTGAGCTTGTCCTGGCCGGCAAGCGAGCAGGCATGCCGAAACTCCAGCGTGCATGAGGCTGCACGGGACACTGCAGGCGCTCAGCGATGTCGCCGACGTGCTTGCCTATATCGCCAATGACGACCCCCAGGCCGCTGCATAGTTCCAGAGCCGGCTGTTCGAGCTGCTCGAGCACACCCTCGTCACCCGACCGCAGATGGGCCGACCGGGTCGAGTCGCTGCAACGCGCGAGTTCGTGGTGCACCGCCATTACATCCTCGCCTACCGGGTGCGCGGTGAAGCGATTGAGCTCCTGGCTTTCCGGCACAGCGCCCCCCAATGGCCGGACGGGTTCTTGCCCCCGTTTTTCCGGAGATCACCAAGCGACCCAATCTTTCTGTAGGGGTCACTGACGCATCACGCAGTCAGCCGGCTCCTGCAAACAGGAGATTGGTTCATGACGACAGCCGCACCACCCACGCTCGACGAGATTGCCCGTGACTGTGACGCCGCCGCCGCGGCGGGGGCGCCACCGGTGCAGAACTGGCCGCAGCTGCGCGCCAGCTTGCTGCTGCTCGACCGCGCGGTCGGGCTCGACCGCGTGCCGGCGGCGCAGTTCGCGCAACGCTTTCCCGAGTCCTTCGGCGCGCTCGAGCCCGCGCTGCAACCGCTTTTCCTGAGCCGCCGGATCTACGG
>PUKW01000134.1 GCA_003550665.1 Paracoccaceae bacterium
CCTTCGACGGGGTCGTCGGGGAACGGCGTCTCGAGATCCTCGGTGCGGAACACCTCGTAGTCCTCGGCGCCGTCGACGGCGTCCCATCGCAGGACGACATGCTCCCGGCGCGGGAACACCTCGATGCCGGCGGTCGCCGACGGTGGCCTCATGGGCTCGACGGTAGTGATCACGGTGTCGGGGATCTCCTCACCGGCGACCTCGCTGGCGTAGGAGCGATCGGCGAGGATCTCACCGGTCACCGCTGGCACCAGGGTCGCCGGAGGCGCCCACACCTCCTCACCCGCAGGGACCGTGCCGAGACGCGCCACCCGAGGCTGCCTCGGCTGGTAGATCGCGTTCTCGGTGCCCTCGAGCAGGGTGATCTGGGTGTTGTAGACGTCGATGTCGGCGACGTTGCGGAAGCCCAGACGCAGCCCCATCGGATTGCGGGTCCAGACGCGACGGTCGGCCTCGACGAGGAGCTCGAGCGCGTCGGCGCCCCAGACGCGCAGCGGCTCCTCGGCGACCCCGACGACGTCGACGGTCTGGCCGAGGGGGTCGAGCACCCCGCTGGCGCGAGCCTCGAGGTCGTAGAACCCTGACCGGTCGCCCCGCACGATCCAGTTCACCGTCTCGAACTGTCCTCCGGGAATGTCGTCCATGGCGATCCGAGTTGACTGCCCGCCTGAGATCGGGGCGAGACTCAGGCCCTCGGGAAGCGGCAGCTCCGCGACCATGTCCTTCGCGGTGAAGGCCGACGGTGCGACGTTGATCACCGAGAACTCGATGTCGAAGAACTCCTTGAGGAATCGTCCCTCGATCGGCACAACGATGTAGGTGATCTGACCTCGACCGAAACGGAAGCTGTGGCGGTAGCCGCCTGACTCGCCCCAGCAGCGGTCGCGCTCACAACTCATGCGAGCACCGTTGAGTGTCGGGTTCCGGGTCCAGAGGACCCAACCTCCGCCACCCGAGCGCCTGAATGCGGCCGCGCCGTCGAAGCCGGAGCCCCGCACGGCCAAGTTCAGGTCGACCTCGAAGATGTTCTGGTTCTCCGGGTCGTTGGGGTCGATGCCGTAGTCGGCTATCTGCTCATCGTCGAGCCGCTCGGCGGTGACCTCGCCCTCGAGGGTCTCGCCCTCCTCGAGATCGATGGTGACCTCGCCTCGGCCGTCGGCATCGACCGCGGCCTCGGCGACCTCGGGCAGGAACCCGTCGCTGCCGGTGTAGACGACGACCTCGCCTGGGAGGAGCCCGCGCAGCACCGCCTCACCGTCATTGTCGGTGCGCGCGACGCGCTGCGAGCCGTCGGGCTCCTCGACGACGACCGGCGCGTCGGCGAGCCGGGCGCCCTCGCCGAGCACGGTGACGACGAGGCCCTCGGGCGTCGGGTCGAGCACCTCGACCGCGACGGTGTCGGTGTCGGTGTCGCCACCGGAGGTCACGGTGAGCGCGACGGTGTAGTCGCCGGGGTCGTCGAAAACATGCTCCGCGACGGGTTCGGCGGCGGTTGCGTCGCCGTCGCCGAAGTCCCAGGCGTAGTCGGCGACGTCGGGCGAGGGCGAGGACGCCGAGGCGTCGAAGGTGACCGCCTCGCCGGCGTTGACGATGCGGTCCGAGCCCGCCCACGCGACCGGCGGCTCGGGCAACGCGACGTCGACGCGCACGAGGGTGCTTGCGGCGTTGCCGAACTCGTCCTCGGCGCTGAGCCGGACGGTGAAGCGCCCGGCCTCCTCGAAGGTGTGGGTCACCTGCTCCGGCACAACGTCGCCGAGGATCGCGTCGCTGCCGTCACCGACGTCGAGCTCCCAGCCGACGTCGGCGCCCGTGTCGGCCACGTCGACATCGAAGGTGACCTCGAGCGGCGCGAGCCCGCCGCTGGTCGAGGCCTCGAGGGTGGGCTCGGGCGGGTCGGGCTCGACCACCTCGAGCGTGGCACTGGCTTCGCTCGCCTGCAGGGTGTCGGTCTTGGAGAACGACGCCTCGAGGTCCCAGTGCCCGGGAGCCAGGCCGTCCACCTCGATGGTGGCCCCCCCGTCCTCCAGCGCGACCTCGTCGCCGATCAGGATGGTCTCGCCGTCGCCGTCGGCGTCGGTGGCGGTGAGCTGCACGGTGCCCTCCGCAACGGCGTCGAGGTCGCTCGAGACGGTGACCCGCGCCTCGGCGACCTGCCCGAAGGCGACGGACTCCGGAACGATCTCGAGATCGAGGGTGCTGGCCGCGCGAACGCTGAGCGCTACGACCTCGCTGACGCTGCCCTCGAACCGCTCGTCGCCGTCGTAGGTGGCGGTGAGGTCGTAGGACCCGGGGTCGAGGTCGTCGAGCGTGACCGCCGCCGCCCCCTCTGCGAGGGTGAGTGGTTCGATCGCGAGGTCGCCGCCGTCGGCATCGATCGTGACCTCCCCCGTGGGCACGCCGGCGCCGGGGTCGACGACGTCGACGTCGACGTCGAGCTCGATGGCCTCCCCGCCGTCGACGACGCGCGGGTCCGCATCAAGCATGGTCTCGGTCGCCGCGCGCACCACCTCGACCCCGGCGGTGGCCGTGGCCTCGGCGAAACGCTCGGTGCCCTCATAGACCACGTCGAGCTCGGTGGTCCCCACGGGCAGGTCCTCGAGGGTCACGCTCGCCCCACCCTGCGACGACACGACCTCGCCCCCGAGCTCGTCGCCGTCGGCGAGAACGGTGACCTCGCCCTCCTGCACGTCGGTGTGCACGGCGGTGACGGTCACAGCGAGGTCGACGGGCTGGCCGCTGACCGGCTCATCGGGCGTGCCGTGCACCTCCAGGGTCGTCGGCGCCGCGACGACCTCGACCGACGCGAGGTCGTCGCTGTCGAGGAACAGCGGCGCCCCGCGGAACGTCGCGGTGACCTCCACCTCGCCGACCGGCAACCCGTCGAGGTCGACGGTGGCCGTCTGCCCGTCGAGGTCGACGGTGCGTTCATCGTCCTCGCCCCAGGTGAAGACGACCTCGCCGTCCGGGTCGGGGGCGTCCCCGCTCGTGGTCACCGTCGCGCTGGCCTCGACGGTCTGCCCGAACGGGACGTCGTCGGTGTCAGGATCGAGCACGAGCGACGTGACCGTCGGCGCCTGCACGGTGACCGTGACCGGCGTCGAGGTGCTGCCCTCATAGCCCGCATCGCCCTGGTAGACCGCGACGAGGGCGTGCTCGCCGACCGGCAGATCATCGACGGTGACCGAGAGGCTGGCAGCGTCAAGCTCGCCGCTCGCGATCGGCGGGTCGGCGTCCTCGTCGCCTTCGATGAGGAGGTCGACGGAGCCGCCGGGGGTGCCGCCACCCGGCTCCTGCACCTCGACGTCGACGTCGAAGGTGAGCCCCTCGCCAACCTCGACCGTGCTGGACTCGGCCTCCAGGAGGGTCCGGGTCGAGGCGCGTCCGATGGTGAGCTCACGCGACGCCTCACTGGGGGCGTAGCCGACCTCGGCGCCGGAGTAGCGGGCCTCGACGGTGACCTGCCCGACCGGCAGATCGTCGACGCTGATCGACGCGACCCCCTGCGCGTTGAAGCCGGAGCTGCCAAGCTCCACCTCGTCATCCCCGTCTGTCACGTCGACGAAGACGACACCGCCCTCGGCGACGGCCTCCTCGACGGGCGTGGAGACCGTCGCGGCCAGCGTGACCTCCTCGCCGGTCACCGAGATCTCGGGGGCAGCGGTCAGGTCGACCTGCGTCGGTGCCTCGACGACGTCGATGCTCGCCTCGTCCTCGCTGGGGGCGACGAACGCCGCGCCCTCGTAGCGTGCGGTGATCGCGAGCTCACCGAGATCCGGTCGCTCGATGCTCAGCGAGGCGACACCCTCCTCATCGAGGTCGGCTAACTCGCTGTTGCCGTCCCACTCGAAGGACACGGTGCCCGTGGGCGCGATCGCGTCATCGTCGACGGTGACCTCGACGGTGGCCTCGATCGTCTGCCCGAAGATCGCGTCGGTCGCGGGATCGAGGGTGAGGGTGGCCGTCGAGGGCGCCAGCACCGTCACCGTGACCGGCGGCGAGGAGGTGCTGCCCTCGTAGCTCCCGTCGCCGTCGTAGACCGCGACGACGTCGGTCTCGCCGACCTCGAGCTCGTCGGTGGCGAGGGTGACCGCGCCGTCGCCGTTGAGCGCAGCCCGGTCGAGCTCGTCGCCGTCGAGGTCGTCGACCAGCAGGCGCACGTCTCCCGACGGGCTGCCGCCGCCGGGCTCGTCGACGGTCACGAACGCCTCGAACGCCACCGTCTCGCCGGCCAGCGCGACGCTGCCGTCCTCGTCGTCATCCTCCATCGAGACCGGAGCCAGGGTCGTGGTCGTCTCAGCGGGATCGACGTTGACGGTGAGCGTCTGCTCGCTCGGCTCGTACTCGTCGCTGTCGAGGTAGCGCGCGGTGATTTGCTGCTCGCCGACGGCGAGATCGTCGATCGCGACGGCCACCGTGCCGTCGTCGTCGAGTTCCCGCACCTCGGAGCCGCTGCCGTTGCCGCGGGCCGCGTAGGTGAACTCGACGTCACCCGGCACCGGCGCGTCGCCCGAGGTGACCGTCGCGGTCACCTCGACGGGCTGGCCGCTCACGAGCCGCTCGTCCTCGTCGAGGTCGGAGGTGAGCTCGAGGTTGGTGGGGTCGCGTGGCCGCTCGAGGATGGTCAGCTCGACGGAGGCGTGGACCGCCTCGCCGTCGTCCGCGGTGGCGGTGACCGTCACGGGCACGGTCGCAGGCGCGACGAGGTCCTCACCGACCTCGAGCGTCGTCGAGAACGTCCCACCGTCCTCCTCGATCGTGCCGCTTTGGGGGTCGATCATGAGCTCGTCGGAGTCCGAGGTGATCGCGAGGCCCACCGGATACGCCGCCGCGTCGGTGACCCCGACGGTCAGCTCAGAGTCGAACGGCGCCACGCCCTCCTCGGGATCGACCGTAGCCTCGAGGTCGAAGGGTGCGGCGCCGAGCTCGAAGGCCAGGGGGCTGGCGGGGTCGGGCAGGCCGTCCTCGCCAACCTCGATCGGGCGCTCCTCCCCGTCCTCCCCGTCCACACGGATCGTGTAGTCGCCCTCGGGCAGGAGGAACCGCGCCGACCCCGGGTCGGAC
>PUKW01000140.1 GCA_003550665.1 Paracoccaceae bacterium
CCGCCCCCGTCGCCCGCGTGGCCGAGCCGCGCCCGCGCGGGCGCCGTGTCTATCCGGTCTGGCCGCCGCTCGCGGTGCAGGCCGATCTGTGGGCGGCGGGCGGCATCGGCCCGGCGCGGCTGGCCGTGATGGCGCGCGCGGCGGGGCCGCGCACGGCGCTTCTGGCGCGCCGCAACGACCGCGTGGCCGGGGCGGCCTTCGTGGCGCTGTCGGGCGGCACGGCGATGCTGCACGCGCTGGAGGTGCCCGCGCCGTGGCGCCGGCAGGGTGTGGCGCGCGACATCCTGCGCGCGGCGGCGGCCTGGGCCGAGGCACAAGGGGCGCAGGACTTCGCCGTTGCCGTCGAGCGAGCGAACACTCCGGCGCGCGCGCTCTTTGCCGCGACGGGCATGACCCGCGCGGCGGCGTATCACTACCGCGCTTAGAGGCGGGCGGCGAGACGCGCGCCCTCGTCGATGGCGCGCTTCGCGTCGAGCTCGGCGGCGATATGCGCCCCGCCGATGACATGCGGCGTGCGCCCCGCCGCGATGAGCGCATCGGCCAGCGCGCGCGCGGGCTCCTGCCCGGTGCACAGCACGACCGTATCGGCGGCGATGAGCTCCGCCGCGCCGTCGCGCGTGATGTATACGCCCTCGGGGGAGATGCGCTCATAGGTGACCCCGCCGAGCATCCGCACCCCCTTCATGCGCAGACCGGCCCGGTGAATCCAGCCCGTGGTC
Organism: Paracoccaceae bacterium; assembly: GCA_003550665.1. Classification (GTDB taxonomy): domain Bacteria; phylum Pseudomonadota; class Alphaproteobacteria; order Rhodobacterales; family Rhodobacteraceae; genus Alkalilacustris. The sequence goes on from PUKW01000140.1 coordinate 720, forward strand.
TTGCCGAGCCCGCGCCCGGGCTTGTCGGCGCGCCGCTGCATCAGGGTGATCATGCGCGCGGGCGGCGCCGGGGCGGGGCCCTCGGGCGCGAGCCCTGCGCGCGCCGTCTGCGGGTCCGTCACCCCCCATTCGCGCCGCCAGGCGGCGGCGTCCAGCGTCGGGCTCGGCCCGTCCTGGGCAAGGAAGGTCGCCACGTCGAAGCCGACCCCGCCCGCGCCGATGATCGCCACGCGCCCGCCCACCTCGGCACCACCCCGCAGCACATCCGTATAGGCGTGCACATGCGCGCCGTCCTGCCCCGGCAACTCCGGATCGCGCGGGCGCACGCCGGTGGCGATCACGACCTCGTCGAAATCCGCGAGCATTTCGGCATCGGGCGCGGTGCCGGTGCGCAGGGCCACGCCCGTGCGGGCGAGCTCGCCCTCGAACCAGTCCATCAGCCCGGCGAATTCCTCCTTGCCGGGGATGCGCCGGGCCATGTCGAGCTGGCCGCCGGGGTGCGCGGCGCGCTCAAAGAGGGTGACATCATGGCCGCGCCGGGCCGCGACGATGGCGGCCATCATGCCGCCCGGCCCCGCGCCGACCACGGCGATGGGCCGCGGCGTGGCGGCCGGGGTATAATTGAGCTCGGTCTCATGGCCCGCGCGCGGATTAACGAGACAGCTCGCCACCTTGCCCGCGAAGGTATGATCCAGACAGGCCTGGTTGCAGGCGATGCAGGGAGTGATCTCGCCGCCGCGCCCGGCGCGCGCCTTGGCGACGAAATCGGAGTCCGCCAGAAACGGCCGCGCCATCGAGACCATGTCCGCGCAGCCCTCGGCGAGCACGGCCTCGGCGACCTCGGGGGTGTTGATGCGGTTGCAGGCGATGAGCGGGACGCCGACCTGCCCCATCAGCTTGCGGGTCACCCAGGCAAAACCCGCCCGCGGCACCGATGTCGCGATGGTGGGCACGCGCGCCTCGTGCCAGCCGATGCCCGAATTGAGCACATCGGCCCCGGCGGCCTCGATGCGGTGCGCGAGCGCGACGATCTCGGGCCAGCTCTGGCCGTCGGGGACCAGATCGATCAGCGAGATGCGGTAGATCAGCAGCATGTCGGGCCCGATCGCGGCGCGGACCCGGCGCACCACCTCCACGGGCAGGCGCATGCGCTGCTCGGCATCGCCGCCCCAGGCATCAAGGCGCCGGTTGGTGCGCGGGGCGAGGAACTGGTTGAGCAGATAGCCTTCCGAGCCCATCACTTCGACGCCGTCATAGCCCGCCGCGCGCGCCCGCTCGGCCGCGGTGGCGATGTCGGCGATCTGCGTTTCGATGCCGTCTTCGTCGAGCGCCTGCGGCATGAAGGGGGCGATGGGGGCCTTCACGGCCGAGGGCGCGACGCATTCCTTGCCGTAGGCGTAGCGCCCGGCATGCAGGATCTGCATCGCGATACGCCCGCCCTCCGCATGGACGGCGTCGGTGACGCGGCGGTGGCCGGCGATATCGGCCTCGGTGAAGAGCCCCGCCGCGCCGGGAAACACGCCGCCCTCGCGATTGGGGGCCATGCCGCCCGTGATCATCAGCGCCGCCCCGCCGCGCGCGCGCTCGGCGTAGAAGGCGGCGACGCGGTCCCAGGCGCCCGTCTCCTCGAGCCCGGTATGCATCGAGCCCATGACGATACGGTTTGACAGCGCGAGCGGGCCGAGATCGATGGGGGCGAAGAGATGGGGATAGGCGGGCATGCGGGCTCAATCCTCCTCGCGCGGGGCGTGCTGGTGGCGGAATGCGGATTTGAGCAGTTCGAGCTCGGCGCGCAGGAGCGCGATCTCGGCCTGCGGATCCCCCGTCACCGGCGCCCCCGCGGTCACGACGAAGCTCGCCAGCCGTTCCTCCGTCCCGGACGCGCGGATCACGAAGATCTGCAGCCCCTCTCCGATGAGATGCGCCGGGATCGGCACGTCAAGCCGCCAGCGCTCCTCGCCGAGCGGCGCCAGCGCCGGACGCGCGAGCACGGCCGACTCGTGGAGCACCTCGATATCGGGCGGCTGCGGGCCGGGGCCGGTGACGACGCCGCTCCAGACGCCGCCGGCGATGCCGGTTGCTGTGACGGTTATGGTCATCGCGGCCTCCTTCAGGGCTCGGCGCGGGGGCGCCGGGAGAGCGTGATGTCGGTGAGCGTGATGCGGTTCATCGCGGGGCTTTCGATGATCAGGTCGAGCCAGGCATGCTCGATGCGGTCCGCATCGATGCGCGAATAGGCCAGGTCGAAGGCGACATGGGCGGCCCCGTCCGCGGCCTGCTCGGCGGGGATGTGGCGCAGGAGTTCCTCGGTGTTGGGGCCGTGCCGGATGTTGAGGCGCGCGAAGAGCGGGCTCGTTCGCTCGGCCTCGACGCGCACGGCAAGATCGAAGATATCGCGCCCGGTCGCGGTGCGCCATCCGGCGTCGGGCAGATCCAGAACCAGCGACAGGAAGCTGCCCTCGAAGGCATAGGCTTCGAGCACCAGCGCAAAGGGCGGGTGCGCGCCCCCGCCGGCACCGCGCTGCTGGACGAGCGCGATCTGGCCCCTCGGGCAGTCATGAAAGAGCTTGAGCCCCGGGTCGATCTCGACGCCCGGCGGGGCGGGGACATGGCTGGCGACGGGTTGTGTCAGATGCGGCGGGCGCCAGATCCATTGCGTTCCCGGCGCGTGCAATGGCGGCGCGGCGCGGCGCAGGAGCTGCGTGGCGGCGGCGTGCTCGGCGGCGTCGAGGCGCGGCCGGGTGGCGCGCAGCTCGCGCAGGAGGCGACGCAGCGCGGCGGGCGGCGCGGCCCTGGCACCCTGCGCCGCCCCGTCGAGCCGCTTGCGCAGTCGGCGCAGCAGCAGCGTATCGAAAAGGCCGGATCCTGCGGGCGTCATGGCGTGGCTCCCGGCTCTGGCTCCGCTCAGCTTGCGCTGCCATCGGCATTGGCGGCCATGACCGCGCGCACGAACGCCTCCAGCGTGACCTCGCGGCCCGAATCGTCGAGCGGATGCGCCGCGGGCGATAGCGCCGACAGGCTGACGATATGCCCGCCAAGCTCGAAGATCGCGCGGCGGTAATCGGGCGCGATTTCGGGGCCGTCAAAGGCGCTCTCATCGGTGAGCCGCACGAACAGCACGCCCTCTCGCTCCCCGGTTTCCAGCACCTCGACGCTGTCGGCGTTACCGTCGCGGCTCAGCGCGGCGCGCCCGGGCTCGGAGGCGAGGAAGTCGGCAAGCTCGTCGAGCGCGTCGCCGATGGGCGGCATCTGGGTGCCGGTCTCCAGGACGCTGGCGGTGAGCACCGCGCTGCGATCCGGGCGCGGCGCGTCGGGCGACTGCTCGAGCGCGGCGCAGCTGCCCAGGAAAACCACCGGCGCGTCGCCGTCCTGCGTGGCCTCGGTGTCGATGCAGTAGCCGCGCGGCCCCGCGATCGTCACCGCGCCGCCGGCGACATCGATGCTCTCGACGGTCCCGTCGCCGCCCAGGCCCAGCCCGTCGCAGGCGGCGAGCAGCAGCGCCGCCCCCGCGAGCGCGGCGCGGCTAGAGATCCATGTAGACATGGCGTTCGCCTGCCGCGCCGGGATGGGTGACCGCGCCCTTGCGCGTCGCGCCGACGAGCTGGGCGTATTTCCACAGCGCGCCGGCGCCGTAATTCGTCTCGCGCGCGCCGGGCCAGGCCTTGCGGCGCTTGTCGAGTTCGTCATCGGACAGATCGACCGACAGCGCGCCGGTCACGGCGTCGATGGTGATCATGTCGCCATTGCGCAACAGCGCGATCGGCCCGCCATGCGCGGCCTCGGGGCCGACATGCCCCACGCAGAAGCCCCGCGTCGCGCCCGAAAAACGCCCGTCGGTGATCAGCGCGACCTTCTTGCCGCGCCCCTGCCCCGAGATCGCGGCGGTGGTGGAGAGCATCTCGCGCATGCCCGGCCCGCCCGAGGGGCCCTCGTTGCGGATCACGATGACCTCGCCATCGGCATATTCGCGCGCCTTCACCGCGGCAAAGGCCTCCTCCTCGGACTCGAAGACGCGCGCGGGGCCCGTGAAGACCTGTTCCTCGGAACTCATCCCCGCGACCTTCACGATCGCACCGTCGGGAGCGAGGTTGCCCTGAAGGCCCACGACGCCGCCGGTCTTCGTGATCGGCGCATCGACGGGGAAGATCACGCGGCCATCGGCTTCGCGCTCGACGCGGTCGATCTCCTCGCCGATGGAGCGGCCGGTCACGCTCATGCAGTCCTCGTGGATCAGCCCGGCGCGGCGCAGCTCCTTCATCACCACGGGCACGCCGCCGGCCTCGTAGAGGTCCTTGGCGACATACTCCCCGCCCGGCTTGAGGTTCACGAA
>PUKW01000300.1 GCA_003550665.1 Paracoccaceae bacterium
AGCGCCGTGATCTCGAGCGCGCGGCGCGTGCCCGCCTCGGTGAGCGCGTCGCGCAGCGGGGTGTTGGGGTTGACGAAGCTCGACCCGGGCAGGTGCAGCCCCATGAACTCCATCAGCATCTGGTTGGAATTGGCGGTGCCGTAGAAGGTGCAGGTGCCGGGGCCGTGATAGCTCGCCATCTCGGCGCGCATCAGCGTGTCGCGATCGACCTCGCCGGTCGCGAACTTGTTGCGTATCTTCGACTTCTCGTCATTGGCCAGCCCCGAGGGCATCGGCCCGGCCGGCAGGAACACCGCCGGCACATGCCCGTAGGCGGCCGCGGCCATCACCAGCCCGGGCACGATCTTGTCGCACACCCCGAGATAGAGCGCGCCGTCAAAGCAGTTGTGGCTCATCGCGACGCTCGCGGCGAGGGCGATGACGTCGCGCGAGAACAGCGACAGCTCCATGCCCGGCTGGCCCTGGGTGACACCGTCGCACATGGCGGGCACGCCGCCGGCGACCTGCGCTGTGCTGCCCGCATCGCGCGCGGCCTCGCGGATCAGCTCGGGAAACCGCTCGAAGGGCTGATGCGCCGAGAGCATGTCGTTATAGGCGGTCACGATCCCGAGATGCGGCGCGCGCCCGCCGGCGAGGGCGGCCTTGTCGGGCCCGGTGGCGGCATAGGCATGGGCCTGGTTGCCGCAGCTGAGATGCGCGCGCGCGGGGCCGTCGGCAGCGGCGCGGTCGAGCCGGTCGAGATAGGGCCCTCGGGTTGCACGCGAGCGCTCCTCGATGCGGGCGGTGACATCGGCGATGACGGGATTGAGCGGCATAACAACGGGCCTTTCCTTCGGCGGAGTCTCCGCAGCGCATTGGTAACGCTAACTGCATCGCGACTCAAGCGTCGCCCCGGTGCTGCGTTGCAGCGGGCGCATGGCGGGGTTTCCCAACTGTCCGTGGTTGCGGCAACGGCGCTTACCTATCTTCTGATCAAGCCGAAGCGAAAGACCGAAAGGAACACCCGATGAGTTATCGCTCCCTGACCGAACAGATCGAAGCCAACGGCATGCGTGAGATTGACACCGTCGCGGTCGAGCGCCAGGCCCGCCAGATGCGCGCGCAGGCGATGGGCGAGTTGATGCGCGATTGCGGCACCTGGATCGCGCGCCAGTGGGACAGCCTGCGCGGCGAGACCCGGGCGCGCGTCGGCTGACGCCGCCCGCCGCCGCACATTGCGACGACGCCACTATCCCGGCCATCGCGCCGGGATAGTGCGTTCGGGACCGGGCTTCTTGCCGCCGTGGCGGCGCGGGCGCTATGCACGAGGTGCAATCGCCCCGGAGGGTCCATGAGCGTTCTGATCGATGCCTGCGTTCTCTACCCGACCGTGCTGCGCGAAATCGTGCTCGGGGTCGCGGCGCGCGGCGGCATCGCGCCGCTCTGGTCGCCGCGCATTCTCGAGGAATGGGCCCGCGCCGCGGCGCGGGGCGGCGCCCGCGACGAGGCGATCGCGCGCGGGGAAATCGCGCTCCTGCGCGCGCACTGGCCGGGCCGCGAGATCACCCCGCACGAAGGCGCAGAGACGCCGCTCGATCTGCCCGATGCGGCGGATCGCCATGTGCTCGCCGCCGCGATGGCGGGGCACGCCGAGGCCATCATGACGCGCAACCTGCGCGATTTCCCGCGCCGCGCGCTGGCGCCGCATGGTTTGCGGGCCGTCGCGCCGGATGCGCTGCTGATGGAGCTGTGGCTCGATGAGGCCGCCCCCGTAGAGGACGCCATCCGCGAAGTGCGCGCGCGCACCGCGGATATCTCCGGGCGCGATCAGCCGTTGCGCCCGCTTCTCAAGCGCGCGGGGCTGCCCCGTCTCGGCAAGGCGCTTCAGGAACTCGGCAGCTGACCCCAGCGCGCCTCGTTGGCCTCGATCGCCTTGATGCGATCCTCGGTCTTGGGGTGGCTGAGCATCCAGACCGGCATGCCGCCGCCGGCGCCGGTCAGCTTCTCCAGCTTGCAAAACAGGGATTTCTGCGGCGCGGTCCCGATGCCCGACTTCACCAGAAGCGCCGACGCGTAGGCGTCGGCCTCGTATTCGTCGCTGCGGCTGAGCCGGGCGGCAAGCAGCGAGGTCAGCGCGGTGGCGATCATCGCGCCGATGCCCGGCAGGAAGCGGTTGAGCACCATGGCCAGCGCGGTGCGGATCGCGTTCTGGCCGGAGAAGTCGATCATCCGCCGCCGCGAATGGCCGAGCGCCACATGCCCCAGCTCGTGGGCGATGACGCTGGCGATCTCCTCGGCGCTGACCTCGCCGGCGCGGTACTTGTCGAAAAAGCCACGGGTAATGAAGATGCGCCCGTCCGGCGCGGCAAGCCCGTTCACGGGCGCGACCTCGTAGATATGCACCTTGATGCGGTCCACCTCGAGCGCGCGCGCCATCGTGTCGGTGAGTTTGCGCAGCCGGGCATCGGCGAGTTCGCTGGATTTGGCATCGAGCTCGCGCGCGGTGCGCCAGGCCGAGAACCAATACATTCCCAGCGCGTAGAGGATCGCGAGCAGGATGGGCAGGAACCGCAACATATAGAAGATATGGCGTGCCCATGCAGGCTTGGCAACCACGCATGGCGGCTGCGTCAGTTCGGCAGGATCAACTCGGCGCGCAGGCCGCCGAGATCGGCGCTTTCGCCCAGCTCCAGCGTGCCGCCATGGCTGCGCGCCGCATCCATCGCGATCGTCAGCCCGAGCCCCACCCCCGAGCCGAGATCCTGGTTGCGCGCCGCGTCGAGACGGCTGAACGGGCGCAGCGCGTCGGCGCGCCGCTCCGGCGCAATGCCGGGGCCGTCATCCTCGACGATGAAGCGCAGCGCCCCGTCATCGAGCAGCGCCGTGAGCCGCGCGCGCGCCCCGTACCGCAGCGCATTGGCCAGAAGGTTGTCGATCGCGCGCGCCAGGACCTGCGGCCGCAGAGGCAGCGTCATCCCCTGGGCCGCCTCGAGGCACAGCTCCACGCGTTCGGTTTCCTGACCGCCGCGGGTGGCGACGGTGCGGGCGAGTTCGCCGGGGTCGGTCGGCTCGGGATCGTCGAGCGCCTCGCCGCGGGCGAAGTCGAGAAAAGCGTCGAGCAGGCGCTCCATGTCCGCGATATCGCGCTCGAGTGCGCGCGCCTCCGGGCGGTCATCGAGCATCGACAGCTCGAGCCGCATCCGCGTGAGCGGTGTGCGCAGATCATGGCTGACCCCGGAGAGCATCATGGTGCGCTGCTCGATCTGGCGCTCGATGCGGTCGCGCATCTGCAGGAAGGCGCGCCCGGCGGCCTTCACCTCGGCGGCGCCGCGCGGCTTGTAGGGCAGGGTGCGCCCCTTGCCGAACGCCTCTGCCGCCCGGGCGAGCTGGCGGATCGGGCGCAGCTGGTTGCGCAGGAAGACATAGGCCACGAGCGTCATCAGCGCGCCGGTGAACACGAGCCAGACGAGGAGCTGATGCGGATTGGACGCCGAGACCCGCCGCCGCTCCACCGTGATGTGCATGTCGCCATGCGCCGTATCGAGGATCGCGCGCACCTCGTTGCGGTCGCTCACGAGATCGACGGCGCGAAGCTGTGGCACATCGGCGCGCAGCGTCGCGATGACCTGGCGGCCGGAGAGATCGTAGCTGCGCCGCGCATCCGCCTCGAAGCGCTGCTCCGGCGCGACCGGCAGCGTGGCTTCCAGCGCGAGCGGCTGCGCAAGCCCGGCAACGACCTCGCGCGCTGCCTCGAGATCATCCGCGCTGTTCACCTCGTCGGTGAGATAGCGTAGATCGAGACCAACGGTTTCGGTCATCTGCTCGGTCACGCCCTCGAAATGACGCTGAATGAACACCACGGAAACGACAAGCTGAACCGCCACCACCGGCGCGATCAGGATCAGCGCGGCACGGCCATACAGGCCGCGGGGCAGAGGGTTGGTCAGCCAGGCGGGTCGCATCGCGCCCTACCCTATGCGATTGTCGGCGGGTCGTGCAGCCCCGATCGCAAGGCGCGGCCCGATGGCGTCTGATAGCGCCGCGGGCGAAGCGGTCCAGCTGGAGGCCGGTCTGCGCGTGGTGCGCGCCGACAATCCGTCGCCGATGACCGAGCGGGGCACCAACAGCTATATTCTGGGGCGGGGCTCGGTCGCGATCATCGATCCAGGCCCGGACGATCCGCGTCATCTCGAGGCGCTGATGCGCGCGCTCGCCCCGCGCGAGCGGGTCAGTCACATCCTCGTCACCCACAGCCATCGCGATCATTCGGGCCTCGCGCCGGCGCTCGCCCGGCGTACCGACGCTCCGGTGCTCGCCTTCGGGTCGAGCGATGCGGGCCGCGACGCGCAGCTGCAGGCGCGCATCGCCGAGCTGGGAATCGCGGAGGGAAGCGGTGTCCATCGCGACTTCGTCCCCGACCGCGTCGTCCTTCCGGGCGCGACCGTCGCGGGGTCGGATTGGCAACTCACCGCGCTCTGGACGCCGGGACACATGAGCAATCATCTTTGCTTTCGCGGCGAGACATGCGTTTTCACGGGCGATCATGTCATGGGCTGGTCAAGCTCCATCGTGGCGCCACCGGAGGGCGATATGGGCGCTTATATCGCCGCGCTCGAGCACCTGCGCGACGTCCCCGCCGCGCGCTTCTACCCCGGTCACGGTGCCCCGATCGACACCCCGCAAGAGCGGATCGATGCGCTGATCCGACACCGAAAGTTGCGCGAGTCTCGGCTCCTCGAGGAACTCGCGGCGGGTCCGGCAGACCTCACCGACCTGACTGCGCGGGTCTATTCCGACACCCCGCCCGCACTGCACGCAGCCGCACGCCACAACCTTCTCTCTCACCTTCTCGATCTGGAGGCACGAGGCATCGTCCTCACCGATGCGGCGCGGCATGGCACCCACCGATACGCGCTCGCATGCCAGTAACGGGGGAGATGGATTTCTCGCCACAAGCACTGGACCAGCATTGTGACGCTTGCTATACGCCATGACGTGATCCGGCGTAGCTCAGTGGTAGAGCAGTTGACTGTTAATCAATTGGTCG
>PUKW01000061.1 GCA_003550665.1 Paracoccaceae bacterium
GAGAACGGCCATGAGATCATCGCGCATACGGCAGGAAAGATGCGCAAGAACCGCATTCGCGTTCTTGCGGGAGACAAGGTTCAGGTGGAAATGACGCCCTACGACCTCACCAAGGGGCGCATCAATTACCGCTTCAAGTAACGCGTGCGGCTGATCCTCGGCTCCGCGAGCCCGCGCCGGCGCGATCTGCTGGCGCAGATCGGCGTGGTGCCCGACGCGGTGCGTCCCGCCGAGATCGACGAATCCCCCCGCAAGGGCGAGCTGCCGCGCGTCTATTGCGCGCGGATGGCGCGCGAGAAGGCCGCGGCCGTCGCGGCCGATGACGGCGAGCTGGTGCTCTCGGCCGATACCACCGTGGCGATGGGGCGGCGCATCCTCGGCAAGCCCGCCGATGCCGGCGAGGCGGCGGCGTATCTCACCGCGCTGGGCGGGCGACGCCACCGGGTGGTCACGGCGGTCGCGCTGCGGCTCGGGAACCGGCTGTGGCAGCGCGAGGTCATCACCGCCGTAAAGATGAAGCGCCTCTCCGACGCCGAGCTCAACGCCTATCTTCAAAGCGGCGAGTGGCAGGGCAAGGCCGGCGGCTACGGCGCGCAGGGGCTGGCGGGAGCGTTCATCCCCTGGCTGTCGGGATCCTTCTCGGGGGTCGTTGGGCTGCCGCTCGCGGAGACGGCGACCCTGCTGCAGGCGGCGGGCTATCCGCTCTACCGGTCATGAAGGGGGCTGTCGTCGCGCTCGACAGGCTCGGCGGGCGGCGCGCGGCGGCGTTGATCGTCGATGGTGCGCTGGAGGATTTTCTCATCGACCCGCCAGAGGACGCGCCGCCGGCGCCCGGCGCGATCCTGCGCGGTGTCGCGGGGCGGCCGATGAAGGGCATGGGCGGCGTCTTCGTCGAGCTGCCCGAGGGGCGCGGTTTCCTGCGCCAGGCCAAGGGGCTGCGCCCCGGCGCGGCGCTGACCGTGCAGGTCGCCGCGCGGCCCGAGCCGGGCAAGGCGGTGCCGGTCACGCCGCGCCTTCTCTTCAAGAGCCGCTACGCCATCGTCACCCCCGACGCGCCCGGCCTCAACATCGCGCGCGGCATCACCGACCCCGACATTCGCGCGGCGCTGGCCGGGATCGCCGAGGAGGCGATGGCAGGCGCGGCACACGGGCTTATCCTGCGCTCGGCGGCGGCGCTGGCCGATGCCGATGCGATCCGCGCCGACATTGCCGCGATGCGCGCGCGCACCGACGCGGTGCTCGCGGACGCCTGCGCGACGCCCGCGCTGCTCGTCGCGGCGCCGGATGCGCATCATCTCGCCTGGCGCGACTGGACCGATCCGTGGCCGGACACGGTGGCCGATGCGCCCGGCTCCTTCGTCGATCACGGCGTGAGCGAACGTCTCGATGCGCTCCTGCGCCCGGAGACCCCGCTGCCGGGCGGGGCGATGATGGCGATCGAGCCGACGCGGGCGATGGTCGCCGTGGATGTGAACACGGGCGGCGACGGCTCGCCCGCGGCTGGGCTCAAGGCCAATATCGCCGCCGCGCGCGCGCTGCCGCGGGCGCTGCGGCTGCGTGGCCTCGGCGGGCAGGTGGTGATCGATTTCGCGCCAATGCCGAAGAAGGACCGCCAGACCCTCGACCAGACCCTCAAGGCGGCGTTTCGCCGTGACGGGCCGGAGACGACGCTGGCCGGCTGGACCCCGCTGGGCAACTACGAGCTGCAGCGCAAGCGCGACCGCGTCCCGCTGGCCGAAGCGCTCGCCGGCGTCACATGGTGAGCGCGCGCACGGTCTGCCGGCGCAGCGCGCCGTAGCCGTTGAAGCGCGTGCAGGTCACCTGCCCGTAGGCCCCCATTCCGAAGAACAGCACCGCGTCGCCCTCGGCAATGTCGCCGGGCAGATGCGGCGTGCCGGGCAGCCGGTCCAGGCTGTCGCAGCTCGGCCCGAAGACCACGCGCGGCTCGGGCGCGCCGCAACGCGCGCGGCCGTCGGGGGCGAGCACGCGGATGCGATCCGTCGCCCCCATCAGTGGCGCCTCGGCGAGCGCGCCGTAGATCCCGTCATCGAGAAACACCGCCCCCGATTCGCGCACTGCCTTCACCCGCGTGAGCAGCGCCTCGCATTCGGCCACCATCGCGCGCCCCGGTTCGCAGACGAGCCCGGGCGCGTCGGCGCCGAAGGCCGCGCGGGTTGTCGCCGCGATGGTGTCGAAGATCGCCTCGAGCGCGGGCAGGTCGGCATCCATGCGCCGGGCGGGAAAGCCGCCGCCGACATTGAGCCTCGCGAGCCGCACCCCGGCCTCCTGCGCGATCCGCGCGGCGGCGCGGATATAGGCCGCCCAGGCCGTGGCATCGGGGCATTGCGTGCCGGGGTGGAAGGTGATCGCGGGCGTGAACCCCGCCGCGGCGACGGCGCGCAGCAGTTCGGTGGCCTCTTGCGGGGTGGCGCCGAACTTCTCGCCGAAATCATAGGCCGCGCCGGCGACCGGCAGCTTGACGCGCACCGCGACCTCGGTGCCGCGGGAGGGCACGCGCGCCGCGATCTTGACGAATTCGCCCGGCGAATCGACCGCCCAGGACACCACGCCCGCCGCCATCGCCGCCTCGATCTCGCGCATGGAGCGCACCGGGTTGTTGTAATGCAGCGCCGCGCCGGGCACGAGCCGGCGCACCAGCGTCATCTCGGCGGGGGAGGCGACGTCGAAGGCCCGGATGCCGGCGCCGGCGAGGTTGGTGATCACCTCCTCGGCGTCATTGGCCTTGACCGCATAGGTCACGAGTCCGTCGAAACCGTCCAGGAACCGCCGCGCTGTCGCCTGCAGCACGGACGGCGCGAAGAGCAGCAAGGGCCCCTCGCCGCGATCCGCGCGCATGGCCGCGACCGGGGTCGCGGGGATTGTGTCATGATGGGTCACTGCTGCCTCCGTGCCGATTGGGTCTCGCCTGCCTGCCGCGCCATTCTGGCGCAGATTTCGGGCGGTTTCGCTGGTCACTCTGCTCGTTTCGCCGTAAAGTTTCGTCGTTATGACGATAACTCCGTCGAATCGACTGGACGAGCTCGACCGCGCGCTGATGACGCAGCTCGCGGCGAATGCGCGCGCGCCGCTCGCGACGCTGGCGCGACGGCTCGGCGTGGCGCGCTCCACGGTGCAGGCCCGGCTCGAGCGGCTGGAGCGCACGGGGATGATCGCCGGCTACACGATCCGCCCCGGCGACGCGGCGCGGCAGGGGCGCATCCGCGCCACCGTGCTCCTGACCATCGAGCCGCACGCGCAGGCCGCGGTACTCGCCCGGCTGAAGGCGCGCGGCGAGGTCGAGCGCATCCACACCACCTCGGGGCGGTTCGATCTGCTGGTGCAGGTCGCGGCGCATTCGACCACCGCGCTCGACGATGTGCTCGACGTGATCGGCGAGACGACGGGCGTGCGCGCCTCCGAAAGCCTGATCCACCTGTCCACCAAGCTCGACCGGGCGACCTGACCGCTCAGCGCCCGAAGATGTCGCGCGCCCAGAAGGCCTGACCGCTGACGGGATCGACATGCACCGCGATCTCGCGGCCCGGATGGGCGAGGCGGTCGAGCTCGAAGCCGTCACGGCCGAGGCTCTCGCCTTCGGCGCCGGTCTCGTCGCGCCAGCGCAGCCGCCACGACATCGGCGCATCGCCCATCTTCGCCTTCGAGGGGACATGGTCGATCACGCGCGCGCTGCGTTGCTCGCCGCGCCGGCCCGCGCGCAGCATCGCCGCGATGCGCCGGCCGAAGCGCCGCACGGCCCAGAGCGAGATCGCCGCCGGGATGAGCGCGAGCCCGCCCCACACGAGCGCCATGGTGATGTCGCGGTTCTGCACGCGCGAGACCTGCGGATCGCCGGGCAGGTATTGGACGCGCACGGAGTCGCCGCGCTCGACGCGGTTATAGAAACGGGCGGAGACGTCGTGTGCGCCGTCGACCTCAGTGCCGTCGCGGGTTTCGAAGCTGTAGGTGACGGAATAGGAGCGCTGGCGCGACGTGGTGCCGCTGCTCGATGTGCGCGTGCTGACGCTTTCGCTGCGATCGCGGATCTGGCCGGTCGTCTCCACGGCCTGCGCCTCGAAGGCGCGCATCTCGAGGAAGGTCACCGCGGAAATCCCCCCGGCCACCACCGTCACGGCGATGGGGAAAAGCGCAAGCCAGGCTTTCTGGCGCATCAGGAGTGCCGTAATCGAAATCCGCTCGCGCGTCATGCCTGCCCCTGCAGTCGAACCATAAACCCTGAAGGGGTAGCCGCCGCGGCGCGCGCGATGCAAGTGCGGGAAACCGGCACCCTTTCGCTCCCCGCGCCCGCGCGCTAAACACCGCGCGACATGCCCGCCAGAAGGACCGCTCGCATGGCCATGGACAAGACCTTCGACGCCGCCGCGGCCGAGGCGCGGATCGCCCGCGCCTGGGAGGACGCGCACGCCTTCAGGGCCGGGGCCAATGCCCGGCGCGACGAAACCTTCTGCATCATGATCCCGCCGCCCAACGTGACCGGCTCGCTGCATATGGGGCATGCCTTCAACAACACGCTGCAGGACATCCTCACCCGCTGGCACCGGATGCGCGGCTTCGACGTGCTCTGGCAGCCGGGACAGGACCATGCCGGCATCGCCACGCAGATGGTCGTCGAGCGCGAACTCGCAAAGGAGGGCAAGCGGCGCACGGATTTCTCGCGCGCGGGGTTCACCGCCAAGGTCTGGGAGTGGAAGCAGCACTCGGGCGGGGCGATCATCAACCAGCTCAAGCGCCTCGGCGCCTCCTGCGACTGGTCGCGTAACGCCTTCACCATGTCGGGCGCGCCCGAGGCCCCGCCGGGCGAGGAGGGCAATTTCCATGACGCGGTGATCCGCGTCTTCGTCGAGCTCTACAACCAGGGCGCGATCTACCGCGGCAAGCGGCTCGTCAACTGGGACCCGCATTTCGAGACGGCGATCTCCGATCTCGAGGTCGAGCAGGTCGAGCAGGACGGCCATATGTGGAACCTGCGCTATCCGCTCGCCGACGGGCTGACCTATGA
>PUKW01000009.1 GCA_003550665.1 Paracoccaceae bacterium
ACCCCCTCGAAGGGGCGCGTGACATTGTAGACCCTCCCGCCCTCGTCAAAGCGAAACGCGATCTCCTCGCCGCCCGATCCGTGCAGGATCACCTGCTGCGCATGGGCGGGCAGATCGCGCCACGCGGCCTTGGCGTCGAATTCGTAGTGCTTGGCGAGCGCGCTGATGGTCTGGGTGAAATAGGGCGACTTGCCCTTGCGCCACGGCGCCACCGCGCCGTTGCGCAGCGTCAACGCCGCGTCGGGCACCACCAGCCGCTCGTCGAAGAACAGCTCATGGCCGAGCCCGCCGCAGTCCGGGCAGGCCCCGAAGGGCGCGTTGAAGGAAAACAGCCGCGGCTCGATCTCGGAGATCGTGAAGCCCGAGACGGGACAGGCGAAGTTTTCCGAGTAGGTGATGCGCTCCCCCTCGCGCTCGCGCGGGGCGGTCTCGAGCACCGCGATGCCGTCGGCGAGGTCGAGCGCGGTGCGGAAACTGTCGGCGAGGCGCGTCTGCATCCCGTCGCGCACCACGATGCGGTCCACCACCACGTCGATGTCGTGGCGGTATTTCTTGTCGAGGGTGGGCGGCTCGTCGAGCTCGTGAAACGTCCCGTCCACCTTGACGCGCTGGAAGCCCTGCTTGCGCAGCTCGGCGAATTCCTTGCGGTATTCCCCCTTGCGGTCGCGCACGATCGGGGCGAGCAGATAGGCGCGGGTGCCCTCCTCCATCGCCATGACCTGATCGACCATGTCCTGCACCTGCTGCGCCTCGATGGGCTCGCCGGTCGCCGGCGAATAGGGCGTGCCGGCGCGCGCGAAGAGAAGCCGCATGTAGTCGTAGATCTCGGTGACCGTGCCCACCGTCGAGCGCGGGTTCTTGGAGGTGGTCTTCTGCTCGATCGAGATCGCCGGCGACAGGCCGGTGATGCCGTCCATGTCGGGCTTTTCCATCATGTCGAGGAACTGGCGCGCATAGGCCGACAGGCTCTCGACATAGCGGCGCTGCCCCTCGGCATAGATCGTGTCGAACGCGAGCGAGGACTTGCCCGACCCCGACAGCCCGGTCATCACCACGAGCCGGTCGCGCGGGATGTCGACATCGACGCTCTTGAGATTGTGCTCGCGTGCGCCGCGAACGGAGATGAACTTCTGCTCGGCCATGGCTGCCCTCGTCGGTGCGGTGCCACAGATAGCCGAGCCGCGCCGAGTCTCCAACCGGGAATCGCGAACGATAAGCGAACATCGGCGAGATTCCAGCGTGCGGGCGCACCCGTCAGTCGCGCGGGCGGGCCAGGTCGACGGGCAGCGCGGTGGTGCTCTTGATCTCCTCCATCGACAGGAGCGCGGTGACGTTGTGGATCTTCACCTCGGAGATGAGCGCCTGGTAGAATTCGTCATAGGCGCGCGCATTCACCACCCGCACCTTGAGCACGTAATCGATGTCCCCGGCGAGCCGGTGCGCCTCCATCACCTCCGGCCGCGCTTGCAGCGCCTCGAGAAAGCGCCGCTGCCACTCCGTGTCATGCTCGCTGGTGCGGATCAGCACGAAGAAGCACGCCTCCAGCCCGAGCGCCTCGGGATCGAGAATCGCGGTCTGGCGGGTGATGATCCCGGCCTCGCGCATCTTGCGAATCCGGTTCCAGACCGGCGTCTTCGACGAGCCCACCTGCCGCGCGATCTCGTCGAGCGACTGGCTGGCGTCGTCCTGCAGGGCGGCCAGAATTCTGCGGTCGAGGGCGTCGAGGCGGACGGACATGGCGCTGGATCCCGCTCAAAGGAACATCGGTGCTGCGTACGCGCCAATCTGGGACATGCATCCTTTGCTTTCAAGCATTATGGCGCTGACATGGGACAATGTTCTATGATCCGGGCAAGCGAACACATCATGCGGAGTCCGTCGATGCAGCATTTCCCGATCTTCCTGAACACGTCCGGCCGGCGAGTTGTCGTCGCGGGCGGCGGGGCGGCGGCGGTGGCCAAGCTGCGGCTGCTGCTCAAGACCGAGGCACGTCTGACCGTGATCGCGCCCGAGGCCGATGCCGAGATTGCGGGCTGGGCCGCCGAGGGGCGGCTGCGGCTCGTCGCGCGGGCCTTCGAGCCGGGCGACGCGCTCTGCGCGACGCTGGTCTATGGCGCGGCCGAGGACGCCGCTGAAGATGCCCGCGTCGCGCGGATCGCGCGCGCCGAGGGCGCATCGGTCAATATCGTGGACAACCTCGCCGGCAGCGACTTCATCACCCCCGCCATCGTGGACCGCGACCCAGTGACCGTGGCGATCGGCACCGAGGGCGCGGCCCCGGTGCTCGCGCGCAGCATCAAGGCCGGGCTCGAAGAGCGCCTCTCGCCGGTGCTCGGCACGCTCGCGCGGGTCGGCAAGGCGTTTCGCGGCGCGGCCGATGCGCTGCCGATGGGGCGCAAGCGGCGCGACTTCTGGGCCGCGTATTACGACGAAGTCGGCCCGCGCGTCCACGGCGAGGGCGGCGCCGCGGCGCTCACGCCAGCGCTCAAGGAGCTGCTCGCGCGCCACCTGCACGCATCCGAGGCGCCCGGCCATGTCGCGCTGGTGGGCGCGGGGCCCGGCGATCCGGAGCTGCTCACGCTCAAGGCGCGCAAGGCGCTCGACGCGGCCGACGTGGTCATCCATGACCGGCTGATCGCGCCTGAGATCCTCGAGCTTGCGCGCCGTGAGGCGACGCTGATCGCGGCGGGCAAGCAGGGCTTCGGCCCCGCCACCGCGCAGGAGGATATCAACGCGATGATGATCGCGCATGCGCGCGACGGCGCGCAGGTGGTGCGGCTGAAATCCGGCGATCCGGGCGTGTTCGGCCGGCTCGACGAGGAGACCGAGGCGCTCGACGCCGCCGGGGTGGCCTGGTCGGTGATCCCCGGCATCACCGCCGCGGCCGCGGCCTCCGCCGAGATCGGCTGCAGCATGACCCGGCGCGGGCGCAACGGCGCGCTGCGGCTCATCACCGGCCACGACATGGACGGCTTCGCCGAGCAGGACTGGCGCGCCCTCGCCGCCCCCGGCGCGGTGGCCGGCATCTACATGGGCAAGCGCGCGGCGCGGTTCCTGCAGGGGCGGCTGATGATGCACGGCGCAGCCCCCGACACGCCGGTGACGATCGTGGAGAACGCCTCGCGCCCGGATCGGCGCGAGATTGCCGCACGGCTCGCGGGGCTGCCCGATGCCGTCGCGGGGCTCGACGGCCCCGCCGTGCTGCTGCTCGGCCTCGCCCCGCGCGCGGCGTCCCGCATCCAGCTCGAGGAGGCCGCGCAATGAGCCGTCAGTTCACCGCCAAGGTCGTTACCGCCAACGCCCTGCTCGAGGGCGACGTGGTCTACCTGACCGAGGATGACCGCTGGTCGCGAGATCACGGCGAGGCCGAGCTCATCGAGGACGAGGCCCATGCCGATCTGCGGCTGCTGCACGCGCAGCGCCAGCCCGGCGTGGTCGTCGGCGCCTATCTCGCCGAGGCCCGGCGCGGCGCTGACGGTCCCGAGCCGGTGCATTTCCGCGAGGCCTTCCGCACCCGCGGCCCCTCCAATTACCCCCACGGCAAGCAGGAGCGCCCGGACGGCGCCTGAACGAGGTTTCCCATGTATCGCTACGACGATTTCGACGCCGCCTTCGTGCGCGACCGGGTCGCGCAGTTCCGCACCCAAGTCGAGCGGCGCATCGATGGCAGCCTGACCGAGGAGGAGTTCAAGCCCCTGCGGCTGATGAACGGGCTCTACCTGCAGCTGCACGCCTACATGCTCCGCGTGGCCATCCCGTACGGCACGCTGCGCAGCGCGCAGATGCGCCAGCTCGCCTTTATCGCCGAGCGCTGGGACAAGGGCTACGGCCATTTCACCACGCGCCAGAACATCCAGTTCAACTGGCCGACGCTGCGCGACGTGCCCGACATGCTCGACGCGCTCGCCGATGTCGAGATGCACGCCATCCAGACCTCGGGCAACACGGTGCGCAACGTCACCGCCGACCATTTCGCAGGCGCGGCCGCCGACGAGATCGCCGATCCGCGCCCGGTGGCCGAGCTTCTGCGCCAGTGGTCCACCGACCACCCCGAATTCCAGTTCCTGCCGCGCAAGTTCAAGATCGCCATCACCGGATCGCCCAATGACCGCGCCGTCACCAAGGCGCATGACATCGGGCTGCGCATGGTCGAGTGCGGCGGGGAGCCCGGCTTCGAGGTGATCGTGGGCGGCGGGCTCGGGCGCACGCCTATGGTGGGCAAGGTGATCCGCGAGTTCCTGCCCAAGGCCGAGCTTCTGCCCTATGTCGAGGCGATCCTGAGCGTCTACAACTCCTTCGGTCGGCGCGACAACAAGTTCAAGGCTCGTATCAAGATCACCGTGCACGAGCTTGGACTCGAAGAGATCCGCGAGCGCGTCGAGGCGCGCTTTTCGGAGATCCGGCTGGAATGGAGCGGGGTCGATCAGGCGCTGCTCGCGCAGATCGAGGCCGCCTTCGCCCCGCCCGCGCTGCGAGGCGGGCCGGTTGATGCCCATGACGCGGCTTATGCCGCCGACCCCACATACCGCGCCTGGGCCGACACCAACCTCGCCGCCCATCGCGACCCGGACCACGCCATCGTCACGATCAGCCTGAAGGCCCACGGCGCCACCCCGGGCGACGCCACCGCCGATCAGATGCGGGTGATGGCCGAGCTCGCCGAACGCTACGGCCATGACGAGCTGCGCATCTCGCACGAGCAGAACGTGATCCTGCCGCATGTCCACAAGGGCAACCTGCCCGCGGTGCATGCCGAACTCGCCCGCGCGGGGCTCGCCACGGCCAATATCGGGCTGATTTCCGACATCATCGCCTGCCCCGGCATGGATTACTGCGCGCTCGCCACCGCGCGCTCGATCCCGGTCGCGCAGGACATCGCGCGCCGCTTCGAGGAGCTTAAGCTCGAGCACGAGATCGGGCCGATCAAGCTCAAGATCTCGGGCTGCATCAATGCCTGCGGGCACCACCATGTCGGCCATATCGGCATTCTCGGCCTCGACCGCGC
>PUKW01000106.1 GCA_003550665.1 Paracoccaceae bacterium
CGTTCGAAGTTCTATCGGATGTGGCTTGCCCATCTGTGACCCCAATATCTGCCTCAAGGGAAGGGAACCACATCATGGCCGATCTGGGAATCCTGAATCCGAAAGGAAGCGACAAGCTCTAACCTGACACCTATCCGGCCGCACGGAAGCAGTTCCGGCACTCGTCCGGCGTGAACATGTGGCAGATATTGCAGGGCGCCTTGAAGGGATCGGTGGCGTTTCGCGCGCCGATCTTGCGCAGGTAGTTGTCGCATCCCGCGCGATTATACGGCCGCATCTTGAACAACTCCGGCCTCTGGCGATGCCAGTCCTTGAGCGCGTCGATGGGGGTGCGGCCGTTGAGGACGGATTGCGGGGGCTGGCCGTTGTAGAGCCGGACGTAGCGCAGGATGGTCTGCTCCAGGTCCTCGCCGCTGTGGAAATGGTGGCTCTGCAGCACGTCCTCGATCCGGCCGTTGAAACGCTCGACCAAGCCATTGGTTTGCGGGCGCATCGGCGGGGTCAGGCGGTGCTCGATGTCGAGGTCGGCACAGAGCCGGTCGAAGTCGTGGTTGCCGGTGGCAGCACGCCGTCGCAGGCCGAAGAGCCGATCGGTGAACTCCTTGCCGTAGCACGTCGGGAAGGAGGGCTGCCGATAGGTTATGGCCACGCGCGCAGCTCCCATATCGCGCAGAAACCGGCGGGCGTTTGCTGCGGTCTTGGCCGGGTAGATGCGCACGAACACCCAGCGGGTGGCGCGGTCAATCGCGACGAAGAGGTGAGGGCGGACCGTGGCCGAAGATGCGGCCGCTTAAGCCCCGCAGGACGCGGCGCCGGTGCTGGACCCGGGACGGGGACGGACGAAGACCGGCTACCTCTGGGCACTGGCTCGCGACGACCGCAGGTGGGGCGGCGCAGCCCCGCCGGGGTGGTGTTCTTTTTTTCCCCTGACCGCGGTGGACAGAACGCCGAGAAAATCCTGCGCGGCTTCGAGGGGATCCTGCAGCTCGACGGTCATACGGGCTACAACAGGCTGACGCGCCCGTCCCGCAAGGGCGGCGAGCCTGGCGTGCGTGGTCTTGGCGCTGCCGTGAAGAACCTCTCCCGTAGCGTTTCCTTCCAACAGGCTGCTGAAGAACCTGGCCTCGACGGGATTTTGAGAACATGATTCACCCCTTTCAGATGACGAAGGGGGTGACGATGCGCGGGACGGACGAGGCCAGCGGGGCGCTGTTCAGCTATGTGGACCTTGATGAACGGGCCCCCGCGGGTCACCCGCTTCGCAAGATCCGGCAGATCGTGAACGACGCGCTGACGAGCCTGGATGCCGAGTTCGACGCGCTCTATACGAAGGAGGGCCGCCCCTCGATCGCGCCGGAGCGTCTGATCCGGGCCAGCCTTCTGCAAATGCTGTTTTCGATCCGCTCGGAACGGCAGTTGATGGAGCAGATGGACTACAACCTGCTGTTCCGGTGGTTCGTTGGGCTGGGCGTCGACGACCCTGTCTGGGTCCCGACGGTGTTCAGCAAGAACCGCGACCGGCTGCTGACCACGGAGATGTCGCGCAGGGTGATGGCGGCGATCCTGGCGCATCCGGAGGTCCGGCCGCTGCTGTCGGACGAGCACTTCTCGGTGGACGGCACGCTGGTAAAGGCGTTCGCCACGGGTCTCGAACCGGTGGCGACCTCGTGGCTCACCGTCCATGAAGAGCTTTCAGCCGAAGGACAGCGCACCGCCGGATTGCGACGACGATCCCGGCGGACCGTCGCCGCCACCAGCCCAAGAGCCCCCCGCAGACACCGACCATCAATCCCAACAGACCGAGACCCAGCCGATGCCCGACACGCCTCGCCAGACCCGCAACGCCGAGGTGAACTTCCGGGGTGAGAAGCGCTCGAACGCGACACACGCGTCGGTGACGGACCCGGATGCCCGCCTTTACAAGAAGGCGCCTGGCGCGGTGGCGATGCTGTCCTTCATGGGGCATACGCTGATGGAGAACCGCAACGGCCTGGTCGTGCAGGCGGACCTGACCCACGCCGATGGCCACGGCGAGCGAAAGGCGGCGCTGGACATGATCAATCGGCACGCGCCTGGCTCGACCCGGCGCCTGACGCTGGCGGCAGACAAGGGATACGACAGCCGCGACTTCGTCGCCGACCTCCGGCGCATGGTCGTGACGCCGCACATCGCGCAGAAGGCCCGGCATTCCGCCATCGACGGGCGAACCACTCATCACCCCGGCTACGCCCTGTCCCAGCGGCACCGCAAGAAGATCGAGGAACCCTTTGGTTGGGCAAAAACGGTGGGCGGCATGGCCCAGACCGTTCACCGCGGCCTCGACAGGGTCCGCGCGCAGTTCACGATGACCATGGCCGCCTGCAACCTCGCAAAGCTACCGAAGCTCTTGGCTGCCTGACCACGGCAGCCACCCTGAGCCCGGGGTCCGAGCCCCCGGAGGATCCGCCCTCAAACCATGGCAGCCGGGAAAACGTCCTCCCGGCAAGACTTCTTCAGCGGCCTGCTAATGGCTACAAATGAGTAGACCATCACACGTCGGGACTAAACAGCTAGAGCGCGTCGCGTTTATTCGCATTCACGCGCCGCCCTCTGACCTCTTGAAACCGGATGCTCGAAGAGCGCAGAACCGGTCCCACTCTTGCGCAACATGCTCTAAGTACCCTGCCAGCGTTGCAGCATCCAGTACCACTGCTCGGGCCGCACCAGGATGCGCGTTGAGATGCTGTCGTTGAAGCCCCGTGTCATGGTTGTCGGGTCGCTATGCGGGATCGGTGCTTCGAATTCGACATGGACGTCGATACCGTTCTCGGCCCGGGTGCCGTAGGCGGGCACCATCGGCAGGTCGTATTTCAGCGCCATCCGCGCGGCGGCCAGCGACGTCAGCGCTGGGAGCCCCAGAAATGGCAGCCGTTCGCCTTCGGCGTATTTCTCGTCGAGCAGGATCGCCGCGAAACCGCCGCTGCGCAGGTGGCGCAGCAGGGTGTTCGTGCCAACCCGCCCGGTGGTAATAACCGGCTCGCCGCCGGCTCTGATGCCGGCCGCCAGAAGGCGCTCGTAATGGCGGTTGATCTGTGGCCGATAGACGCCGCCGGTTTCCATGCCGCGGGCCTTGAGAACAGCGCGCACCGCATCCCATTGGCCGAAATGTCCCGAGACGATGATCGCCCCCTTGCCGGCGGCGCGAGCCTCTTCCAGCGCGGCGAGGCCCGGGCCGGACACGCTGAAGCGGTCCTGGCGGGTCTGGAACTCGGCGTTGTGGTAGATCTCGAACAAGGTGCGCCCCATATGCCGGCCCATCTCGCGGCAGATCCGCATCCTCTCGACCCGGGGCATGTCCGGAAAAACGCGAAGCAGCTCCCTATCAAAGCGCCGCCTTGCCGCGGGGAACCAGCGCATGCCGACGGCGATGACTGTGCCGAGGGCGCGCGCGCGCAGGTCGAACGCGCGCCACCGCGTCGCCGTGAGCGCGGACCACAGGGGGATATAACGGAGTTGATCCCAGACGTATCTGGAGGGACGGGACAGCATCCCAACACAATGCCTGCAATCCCGACGAAGGCCAAGAACAACTCGAAACGGTGGCCTGCAAGATGCCGGGGCCGTGATCTTCACGGCAAAGGTCATGACGGCACTGTCACGAGCGCGACCACCGTGTTTCGAGGCGTGCGGCGGTCTGCGGCCTGTCAACCTTCCGGGGCCGCATCAGCCTGTCCAACGCTCTGGCTCCGCCTGTTCGCCGGCAGGCGCGCGCCCCAAGTGGATCAGGGTCGGCCTGCGGCCCGTGGCAGTGCCCGTCCGTTTATCCTGCAGCTTGTCGAGGTGCCTGCCGAAAGCCCTTGATACTCGGCACCATCCCTGCCGTTCTTCGCCGGTCCGGCGGTGAGGCAATGACACGCGGCCGGTCTGCGTGCATGCTGCCGACTCGCGGGTGTGGGGGGGCATGCGAATTGCACTGGTGGGCGCGGGCGGCGTGGGCGCCGGGTTCGGCGCGTTCCTCGCCGAGGCGGGGCACGAACTCGTCGCTGTTGCGCGCGGCCGGCATCTCGAGGCGATCCGGGCGAACGGGCTGATCGTCCGGCGTCCGGACGGAGAGCGGCGGCTGCCGGTTCAGGCGAGCGACCGGCCGGAGGAACTCGGCGCGGCCGATCTGGTGATCTTCGCGGTGAAGCTCTGGGACACCGAGGCCGCCGCGCGGCAGCTCGCACCGATGCTGGGCAGCCACACCCCGATCCTCGTGCTGCAGAACGGGGTCGATGCCCTCGAGCTGCTGGCGCCCATAGTCGGGCCGGAGCGCCTGATCGCGGGCGTTGCGCAGATCTCGGCCGTGATCGAGGCGCCCGGCGTCGTGGCCCATCGCAGCCCCTTCGCGCGCATCGTTGCCGGCGAGCCGTCGGCGGCGCGCAGCGAGCGGCTGGACGACCTCGTCGCCACCCTCGCGCAGGCCGGGATCGAGGCGCGCGCGAGCGAAAGCATCGCCATCGATCTGTGGGAGAAGTTCGTGTTCATCGTCGCGCTCAGCGGCGCCACCGCGCTGTTTCGCGTGCCGATCGGGCCGGTCCGGGAGACTGCGCGCAGCGCGGCGTTCCTGCGCGCCCTCGCCGAGGAAGCCATCGCCGTTGCGCGCGCCGAGGGCGTCGCGCTGCCGCGCGATCATGGTGAGCGCACGATGGCCGCGCTCGCGGGTCTGCCGGACGCCATGAAAGCGTCGATGTGCGACGATCTGCTGGCGGGACGCCGGCTCGAGCTTCCCTGGCTCGCGGGCCGCGTTGTACGCAGCGGCCACGCCCATGGCATCCCGACCCCGGAGTGTGGAACGGCATGCAATTTTGACCCCCTTGGTGGGGTGATCGGCGTCCAAATTTGACCCCTCCCTGCGGTTGTGCAGCGACCTTGAGCTGGTTGGAATCAGCTTTTGGCAAGATGAGGGATGACGGGTGTGGAAACGATAGCGAGGGTCCGGCGGGACCACTTTGTGCACGGCAAAGGCA
>PUKW01000317.1 GCA_003550665.1 Paracoccaceae bacterium
ACGCGCGAGGTGATACACTCAGTATCGACCACACTACTGTTAGTGACGGTATCAAAAAACGACAAATGTCGGATTTTGACGCTCAGTTCCAGCCGACGATAGACGACGTGATAGAAAAACGACAATTGTCGGATATCCACCACTACGCGCGCCCG
Organism: Paracoccaceae bacterium; assembly: GCA_003550665.1. Lineage (GTDB taxonomy): Bacteria > Pseudomonadota > Alphaproteobacteria > Rhodobacterales > Rhodobacteraceae > Alkalilacustris. Next base: position 156 of record PUKW01000317.1, read on the forward strand.
CGCGAGGTGCACGTTCTGTTCCTGATCTTCTGATCGGGTACTGACACCACCACTACGCGCGCCCGCGCGAGGATACACCGATTTGGGAACCGGTTCCCAATTTCAAACTTCTACCACGCCCGCGCGCGCGAGGCTGCACTTGAATTGTTACGACGTCGTAACACTCTCACTTGGCTGGGGACACGCCCGCGCGAGGCTCACGTGTCCAACAATGTTGGACAATCTTGAATGCTGCGTCACACTACGCGCGCCCGCGCGAGGCTCACGGAATGATAGGCTGTGTACTATTAGTACACAAAAGTCACACTACGCGCGCCCGCGCGAGGCTCACGTCTGTTCCTGATCTTCTGATCGGGTACTGACATAGTCACACTACGCGCGCACGCGCGAGGATCACGTGGTACCGGCGGTAACTCATGGGAACCGCCGGTTGGTGTCACTACGCGCGCACGCGCGAGGTGATACAAAAGGCGAGCGACAAAATGTCGTCCGTGAACGACAAGTCGCACTACGCGCGCACGCGCGAGGCGCTGGAAGGTATGAATGATTCGTTCACCCCTTTGCAGTGATGCACTACGCGCACACAAAAAAGCCCGGCAGGGCGCCGGGCTCGGTAGCAAGCGAACGTAGCGGCGAACGGCTGCAGGTAACTCGTTACGCTGCAAGGCGCGCCGTTAGCTATGTAGGCTATTCGACAGGGCGCATGGTGTGCAGGCCGTCGGCGTCGTCGACCTCACCGCCCCACCAGTTGAATACCCGCGGATCGTCCGGCATCTCGGCACCGGTGAAGTCGCGGGCCCGCAGTGCTATCGTGCTGCCGGCGCGATTCAGTATCAAGTGATGCTCCCCGGCGTGCTCGACAAGCAACACGTCGGCTCGCTCGCCGGTCTCGAGTACATAGGCGCGCCAATCGATAAGCTCGCCGGATACTGGGATCCCCTCGCCGGGGTCGGATAGGAAATATACAATCGGGCCTTTTACGGTAGTCTTTGTATCAGTCATGAGGTTTTCTCCTTCGGGAACTGGATAATGTTAGCTTGATACTCCGTCATGGCCTGTTTCTGTTCCTCTGAGATGTGCTGATAGCGGGCCGTGGTAGCATCGTTTGTGTGTCCGACCATGCGTTGGAGAACATGCGCCGGGAGTTGTCCCGATGCATGAGTGATCCAGCTATGCCGGAACGAGTGGAACGTACGGCCGGCGGGAATGCCCGCGGCCTTGATCGCCTTGGCGAGAGCCGAGCCGAGAGCCTCCTTGCTCATCGGTCGGCGCCGGGACTCTATCGAGTAGAACACGTAATCATCGTCGGCTGCATCGTGCGGGCGCTTCTCAAGTAGCTCCTTGAGCGCCATTGCGCACCGCGGCGATACCGGCACGCCGAGACGAACGCTGTCCCATTTCGGCGCCTTGAGCCCTTCCTTGTCCTGGTAGTTGGTGAGTACGTCGAGGGTGCCCTCCTCGAGGTGCAGGTTCTTCCCCTGCAGGCCGCGTACCTCGCCGAGCCTCATGCCGGTTTCTGCGGCGAGTAGGCAAGCTGCATAGGCCCGCGGGTCGTCCCAGCTAACCTCGCCGAATAGCTTGCCGAGCTCCTTACGCTCGAAGATAGGCCGCTCCGTCTTACCCTCGGCAACACGGCGCACGCCGGTTCCTGGGTGATACGGAATCATCTCCATTTCAACGGCCCATTGTAGCGCTGTGAATACCGCCTGGCGTACTTTGTTCTGCGTTGTCGGCGAGATACGCTTTGCGCCGGCGGGCTCCGCGGTCTCATCGGTGCGCGGGATCCGACCATGCTCGTACAGGGTATTGCGCCACTCGGTGAGAGACTTGCGGTCGAGGCTCGATAGCTTCACTATCCCGCGGTCCTCGAAGTAGGGTAGGAAGTACGTCTCGATGAGTTGCCGGGAGTTGTCGGTGTAGATAGGCGATATCTTGCGCCCCTCGGCTTTCTTGCCTCGGATGTACTCGCTTTTCTCGGTGTCCCAGAAGTCGAGAAGGAACTCTCGAAGGCTGTCCTTTGCGGCAAAGACCTTGCCCTCGGCGATCATTTGTTGGGCTCTCTTGCGGGCCCGGCCTATGTTTCCGGTCTTGGTAGTGCGGGTGCTTCTGTAGCGCGGCTTTCCGTTCTTGCCGGGTGTAGCGTCGAGAAAGGCAACGTGGTAGATCGTCTTACCTTGCTTGTCCTTGCGCTTAATCAGATGATAGTCAACGCTCATCCAGGATCCGGAGAGCGGGCCCCTGGTAGTCATGCGCGCACCACCTTGAGCCCGATCGGTCGAACGGCCCAAAACGGGAACCGCTCGCCCTCACGACTCATTAATTCCGGTCGGCCTTTCGGCGTACGGATCTCTTTCAGTGCAACCACGCGGTAGGGCTGATCGACGGTGTAGTACAGTTGGTAATCACCGCTCCAATCTGCCGGGTTCGCCTTCAACATGTGTCCTCCTCAGAGAACAGCGGGAATCGGGCGAACGTTTGGCGAATGATTGCCATTTTGGCCATACACTCGCCGTCTTGCAAAGGCTGCACCGTTCTGTAACTCACTACAGAGTAGCAAGTTACAATTGCGGCGAACTGGACTTGAACCAGCACGGGCTAACGCCCACTAGCCCCTCAAGCTGCCACCCGACTGTTTCCTACTGTCCTCCATTTAATATTTGTTATCTGTAATTCTAATAGCGGTATGGAATTGTGTCAACTGTTTAATTTTCGTTGTCATGGAGTAGGACAGTCCCGGCGAACGATTGGGCGAACGATTGGGCGAACGATTTTTCTGTTAAAATTTCTCGTACATTGTGGACAACTGCGACAGTTTCTGCTATTTTCTGGACTATGAGACCGACGCTACCGCGTATACATCCTAATTGGCTCAAGGTGAGAGTTGCCGAGGCCGGCGGCTCCGCGGTTGCGGCTGAGCGCCTCGGCGTCTCGGCTCGACGCTTGCGCTACTGGATGAACGGCAAAAAGGCCCTGCCCGGCGATGCTGAGTTTACGATTCGTGCGATACTCGAGCTCGGCGACGACAACGAGCGAGGGCAGGCCTTTTGGATGCGCACGGTTCTGCAGCGGCCCTGGCGGCGAACGTCGCAGGCTGAAAAGAAGGCAGCCCGCATGATGCGGGGCCGAGAATAGATCCCGACAGTCCAGCGGGAACACCCGGCCGGCAACGGCCATACCGCATGGGCTGGGCCGAAACCTTGTCGTTGACTCGGTGAGGCCGCGGCGCAATAGTCCTCGTGAGTGAGCGCCTTCAGAGACGGGCGAAGTACGCCCAACGCTGGAGGTGTTCACAATGAACACGCAGAAACCCACCATTGACAAGCTTCTCACGATCAAGCAGGCCGGAGAGCGCTACGGCGTATCGCGGTCGTATCTCTACAAGAAAGTCGAGATAGGCGAGCTCGGAGCCTACAAGGTAGGCCGACGGCTGATGTTTGAGGAGAGCGAGCTACATGAGCATTTGATCAAGCGACTTGAGCCGGTACGGTAGGGGGCCCCTATGTCGGACAAAAAAAAGGCCCCCAGCGACGGGGGCCCCGTGATGACGGACTGCGTACCAACGCCCTTTCAGGGTACCACGTCCGCACCGAAAAGGCAAACCCTATGGACAGCTCATGAGTTGCTTACGACCGAGTTCCCACCGATACGCTGGATAGTGCCGGGGCTGCTTACTTCGGGTTTGTACGTGCTCGCCGGCGCGCCCAAGCTCGGCAAGTCGTGGCTATCGCTCGGGATCGCCACCGCGTGCTCCGTCGGAGGCGCGGTGCTCGGCAAGCTCCGAGTGGATGAGATTCAGACGCTGTACCTTGCGCTCGAGGACAACCCCAGGCGCCTGCAGTCCAGACTCGAGAAGATCGGCGCGCGGCCCTCCCGAGAGTCTATCATCGCCACTGAGTGGCCCCAGGGCGCTGCCGGCGTTGCCAAACTGCGTGAGTTCCTTGAGACCTACAAGCAGCTCAAGCTTATAGTGATCGATACCTGGATCCGGTTCGCCGGCCCCCACGACGGGAACGACTACGGCGAGACCTCGAGCGCTGCGGCCCAGCTCAAGGCGCTCGCCGATGAGTACGACGTTTGTATAACCGTGGTGCACCATACCCGAAAGAATACCGGCGGCGAGGACTATCTCGACAGCATACTCGGCTCGACCGGCTTGTCGGCGGTTGCCGACGGCTCGCTTGTACTGCGCCGGGCCCGCGGGAACCGTGATGCAACGCTATCGGTAACAGGCCGGGATATCGAGGAGGCCGAGTTCGCCTTGAGGTTCGATGCTGAGATTGGCTCCTGGGTGCTCCTCGGGACAACCGCTGAGGTGCAGGAGACCGATGCACGACAGGAGATATACGACCTGCTGGCCGCTGCAGAAGGGCCGATGGGCCCCAAGGCAGTTGCTGAGGCCCTCGGCAAGAACCGGAACACTATCAAACAGCTACTGTGGAAAATGGCGAGCGACGGCGTGCTCGAGAGTTTATCGGGACAGTACCGAATAACCGTAAACCCTGTAAACCGTAAACCGGAAGGTGAACCGGGTGAGGGTGAAGCGGTTTACGGGTTTACGCAGTTTACGGTTACTCAGGGGTCTGGCGAGGACCACGAGACTACTGAGAGCGATACAGACTACGAGACTACAGAGACTACGGGACTACAGGCCCCCCAGGACGAGGAGCCGGCGCGCCGGGAGTCCATAGCCGAGCGGCTGCGCAGGCAGGGAAAGGCCGTCTCGGCGAAAGAACGGGCGAACGGTAGGACGTAAATTGTTACGGTATAGCGCACTCCACTAGCCTAAATCGCTAGGGTTGCACTATTCTACTTAACAGGTGTATACTAAGGG
>PUKW01000301.1 GCA_003550665.1 Paracoccaceae bacterium
GCCGAGCCGAAGGGCTGCCAGCTCGACGGCGCCGGGATGTCGCGCGAGTCGATCGCGAGCACAAGCGTGCCGAGCAGCACGGCGAGCGCGAGTGCCCTGTCGCGGGTGAGCATCGAGGGTCCTCCCTGCCGATGGTGGCGGCGGCCGCGCGCGGGCGCGGCCGCCCGCGCGGGCTCAGCCGTCGAAGTCGATATCCTCGGCGGCTTCGGCGAGACTGGCCTCGTTTTCCTCGAGGAAGTCGAGATAATCCTGCCCTTCAAGGAAGTTCACGATGGTGCCGAACTCATCCTCGATGCGCGCCTGCAGCTCCTCGTTCTCGAGCGCGCGCCCGAAGGCTTCGGCGACGGCCTCGATCACCTCGTCGGGCGTGCCCGGCGGGGCGAACAGCCCGCGGCTGGTGGCATTGTCGAGCTCGATCCCGACCTCGCGCAAGGTCGGCGTGTCCGGCAGTGCGTCCAGCCGCTCGGAATGCGCGACTGCCAGCGGCACCAGCGAGCCGTCCTCGAAATACGATCCGCCCGAGGGCAGGTTCAGCAGCGTGAAGTCGATATCCTCGGCCATCAGCGCGGAGACCTGCTCGCCCGTGTCGTCATAGGAGACGAAGCCGATATCGTCGATGTCGATGCCGGCGGCCCCGAAGAACTGCGCCCAGAAGAAATGGTCTGTCGAGGTCGGAATCATCGAGAAGCGGACATCGCCCGGGTTCTCCTCGACGTAACCCGCGATGTCGTCAGCGCTCTGGATCGGGTGGTCGGGGTAGGTCGAGGGGATGTTGATCGTCTGCGTCAGCAGCGCGATCGGCTCGAAATCCATGAAGGAATAGTCCACCATCCCCGCGAGGTAGGACAGCGCGATGGTGTCGTGGCTGCCGAGCAGAGTGTAGCCATCCGGATCGGCATCGAGGACATGGCGCGAGCCGCGCGTCGCCCCTGCCCCGGCCATGTTCACGGGCACGATCGACTGGCCGAGATACTGCTCCGCCTCCTCGGCGATCAGGCGGAAGATGATATCCGTGGCGCCGCCCGGGCCGTAGGGGATGACCAGCTCGATTTCCTGTTCGGGGTAGTCGCTCGCCGAGGCGGGCATGGCGGCGGCGGTGGCCACCGCGAGTGCCGCGAGCGGCGAAAGTCGGGACAGTCTGGGCATTGCGTCCTCCTGGTCGGGTTCTGTTCGTGTAGGCCAGGTTTCTGCCGGCGCGTCGCGCCCGCAACCTGGTTAACGGAAAGCGCGACCCTAACGGGTGCCGACCACCGGTCAACATCCAGCCACCGCCGGGCGGCATTTTGCATGCAGGCTGCGCTTCGGATGCTTAATTTTTGAGCACCACGCACCGGGCCTGCGTTCGGATAACGGCAGCTGCCGCGCCGTTCGGCCTCGGCTCGGCGCTTCGTTTTGGCACGCGCCGCGTGGCCGTAGGCCGCGACTCGCCCCGCTGCAACGGCCGCGCCTGCACCGGCCCGGAGGCCCGCGATGCTCCGGCCTTCCGCCTGCACCGGCCGGTGGGCGCCGATCACCGGAGGGTGAGCGCCGTCGCCACGCGCGCGGAGCGGCTGCAGAGCCGCCCGCGGTCTTCATCGTAGGCGCGGTGGTGCGGTTGCCCGCCTGCGAGTCATCCATGTGATCGATCCTGTCGGGGGCGGCCAGCTGCGGAGGGCTCGAAGCTCACCCCCGCGATCGCGGCGCTGTTCCGGCTCGATCAGAACGGCGAAACGGAACGCGCCCCCAGGACGGTCGCTGCGATGCGCGCGATGTTCGTTGCCATCCCCGCCCCGGGCACCCCCGGCCGGCCGATCACTGTGAGGCCCTGCTCGCGCCTGGCGCCGAGCTTGCCGTCTTCTTCGCCGATCCGCGCGAAACCGCATGCACGCGCCACGACGGACCTGTCCGCCGCCCTGCGCGCCATGATCGCCTCGGCACGATGACCTTTGGTCGTGGTCGAACTGCCCGGATTCGCTCACTCACACGAGCGACGGGCACCCCTTGACGCAAGAAATCACTTGATCGTTGCGCGAGTTCAGGCGTTCCTGTCGTGAGGCGGTGTGCGGCAACCGGGTCGAGGTGATGCACAGTCGCAAGCCAGGAAACTTCCAGTGCGCATGCTTGTTGCCGCTCTCCTTGTCCTCGCAATCGCGTTGCCGGGCGCTTCGCACGCGCAGGGCTGCGATGTCGTCCGGCTCGAGTCCGATTTCGCCAGCGGAGACCTGCGGGGCACGGCCCCCGCCGACGGCATGGCCTGTTTCGATCTCAGAGTTCCGCAGGGGCAGAATCTGAGCATCGAACTCGAGAGCGGACGAAACGTGTCGATCTCCGTCCCGGGATACTACGATGCGCGCAACGACCGGATGTTCCTTGGCGACGTGCCGGGGCCGCTGGAGATCCGCGTGTTCCAGCTCATGCGCGCCGCCGCGCCGGAACAGTTCGCAGTGCGCATCCGCTTCGAAGACGCCGGGACCCGATGACTCCTCTGCACCGGACTCGGTTCAGGTCTGCGACGCCTTTCTTTCGGGTGTTCAAGCCAGCATGGGACCCGTCCTTCACTTGCGCCGCTCGGGACCGATCATGGGAATCTGTCCCATGGATGGCGTCTCGCGTCAGGGACGTTCAGGTGTCGTCACGTTTGGCGCATTGCGGGGCCGGGAGCAGGAGCCATCCACTCCATCAATGGCGCAGCAAAGGCGCGCTGTCGGCCTGCCAGTTCCCGACCTGGCAGCTCCGGGATGTGGGCCTGCTCATGACGCCAATCTACCGCTTTGAAATCACAAAGTGAATTCCCTCTTACCCCGTCTTGCGATGTCGCCGCTGCAAGCTCGACTTGCCATCAGGCAACCAGAATGGAGCACAACGATGATCTTTGCCGGCCCTACGCGCTCGCGCGCCTGTCACTGGTCCGGCCCACCGTCCACAATGCTGATTGGCAGAATCGAGATGGAGCCACGGACGAGACCTGTTACGCTCTTCCCATGTTCGGTCTCTTCAAGCTGTTCGGGCAGTCGCCCGCGCTCAACGCGCTCGATGACGGGCTGCGGGCGCACGGCCTGCATCCGCTTCTCGTGCCCGATGCCGTTAAGCTCACGGTGGTGCGGCTTCACAAGGAGGAAGCCAGGGCACGGGGCATGGACGCCGCCTATTACGATGCAGCCGAGCTGCTTGCCTACTGCATGCACGGTCGCAAGACATTCCTCGAGAGCAACAGCGCCAATGCGGCCGATCATGCCGAGCACCGCGTGGAGGCGGCAATCGATGCGGGCGACTCTCGAGATGCCAAGCTCATAATTCTGGCGCTTCATGCCGGGATAATCGCCCCGGAGATCGCCGACCGGCTCGATATCGAGGATCAATGACCCCGGAGCACCAGCGAGCAATCCGGACGCTGCGCGCGTCAGGATGATCTGATCCCGGCGGCCAGCGGCCGGGCGGCGCCATAGCCACGCCGCCCGGCCACCCCGCGAGTTAGCGGATCAGTGTTCGTATTTGAAGGAGAGCGAGACGCGCGTTCGGAAGGCGGCGACCTTCCCGTTCTCGACCTTCATGTCGAGCTTGACCACCTCGGCCACACGAACGTCGCGTATCGAGTCCGACGCCGTCTCGACGGCCTTGCGACCCGCATCCTCCCACGACTTTTCACTGACACCGACGACCTCGACGATCTTGTAGACACCTTCAGACATCCGATCCTCCAATTGGCTCGTTCCAGCCCCTCCGCGAGCCGGCCTGTCGAGCCTATCAGAATTCGCCGCGCGATGCGTGGCCGGTGTCACCGTCCATTCGGCGGCGGCAGGATGGCGCGCGGCGCCAACCCGGCAGCATCACCCCCTCCAGACGCCGTATTCATGGCCACGACAGACCACACGCCGGAACCAGACAAGGCCCTTGCCCCGCGGGAGCCATCCATGCATGGCCCCAGCGACATTGGCGAACGATCACGCGCAATCCCTGCTGCGGCTCTGCGAACTGGAACTGATCGAGGGGAACGCCGGATGATCAAACGCCGAATCAAGGCGGGATTTCGGCGTTGGGGGCGTGATGGATGGCGTTGTGGGCCGAATGGAATTGGCAGCCCTGCCATGTTGCGCCCAGGACGGGCGCGCCGGTCAGCACGCAGGCCGCTGTGGTCGTCGGAGACGATGTAGTCGACCCCGCGCAGCTCGCGGGTGACGAGCCTCTCGAGGAACGCCCGCTAGTGGAGCTCGGCCTCGGACAGGGCCACCGACACGCCCAGAACCCGTCGGCGCTCGTCCGGGCCGATACCGACGGCCGAGAGCACGGCGACATCGCCCACGATCCCGCCGTGGCGCATCGTTTCATACCGGGCGCCCCAAGTTCGACAAAATCAGGCTGGATCTGGCCCGATTTTCGGGCCCTGAGCGAGTCTGATCAACGGGTTATCTGCGCTGAGGGGTGGATTTATTGTAGTCACACGTGCTTTGTGGTCATAGCCCTGCAGAAATTGGCCTGACGTCACATGATGTAGGCATGTTCTTTCGCATTAACGAGAGCGGAGGGCGGCGCTACCTGCAGGTGGTCGAGTCCTACCGCAACGAGGCGGGCAAGCCGCGCCACCGCGTCGTGGCCAATCTCGGGCGCCTCGACGACAAGGATGGCAGCCAGCTCGACGCCCTGATCCGGGGCTCTGCCGTGCGGCCGGGCGCCGGGAGCCCGACAAGGTCGAGATCACCCATGAGCCGACGCGGGCGTCTGGCGATGTCTTCGCGCTGCATGAACTCTGGAGGGAGCTCGGTTTCGATCGCGCCTTGGGACGCGCGCTGCGCTCGGGCAAGCGCGGGCTCGACGTCGAGGCGCTGGTCAGGGCCATGCTTTTCAACCGTCTTTGCGCCCCGGACTCGAAGCTCGGCTGCCTGCGCTGGCTCGACACCGTCGCCATCCCGGCGATGCCAGAGGGCGTCACCCACCAGCATCTGCTCCGCGCCATGGACGCGCTGATGGATCACGCCGATCACGTCGAGAGCGTCATCGGGCTGTTCA
>PUKW01000173.1 GCA_003550665.1 Paracoccaceae bacterium
AGGGCGTGGATGTCGGCTCCGGCGCGCTCGCCGACGCGATCTGCGCCGAGTGCTTCGAGCGCGGCCTCATCATCGAAACCTCCGGCGCCCATGACGAGGTCGTCAAGGTCCTCGCCGCGCTAACCATCCCCGAAGACACTCTGCGCGCAGGCCTCGACATCATGGACCAGGCGGCGGCCAAATGCGCCGCGACGCAACAGGCGGCGGAGTAACGGCATGATCGTTCGCGATTTTCACGAACTGAAGACCAGCAATCGCGCGGTCTCCGACGCGCAGTGGACGAGTGTGCGGATGCTTCTGGCCGATGACGGGATGGGGTTTTCCTTCCACATCACCACGCTCAAGGCCGGCTCGGAGCACACCTTCCACTACAAGCACCATTTCGAGAGCGTGTACTGCATCTCTGGCAACGGATCGATCACCGATCTCGCCGAGGGCGAGACACACGAGATCCGCCCCGGCGTGATGTATGCGCTCGATCAGCACGACAAGCATACGGTGCGCGCCGGAACCGAGGATCTCGTTATGGCCTGCTGCTTCAACCCGCCGGTGACCGGAACGGAGGTGCATCAGGCCGACGGTTCCTACGCGCCCGCGGAAAGCTGAGCACACAGAGATCGCCATGACCCAGCCAGAGCAAGGGGTGCACACGGTCGAGAAGATCGGGGGCACCTCCATGAGCCGTGCGCATGAGCTGCGCGACACGATCCTGGTCGGCGGGCGGACGGGCGACGCACTCTACAATCGCGTTTTCGTCGTCTCGGCCTTCGGCGGCGTCACCGACCTGCTGCTCGAGCACAAGAAATCGGGCACGCCCGGGGGCTATGCGCTGTTCAACAACGCCGACAATGATCAGGCGTGGTCGGACGCGCTCAACCGCGTCGAGGAGGAGATGTGCGCACGGCACGCCGAGATCCTTGATGCCGCCGGTGACCGCACGGCCGCCGACCAGTTCGTGCGCGAGCGGATCGCGGGCGCGCGCTCCTGCCTGATCGACCTGCAGCGCCTCTGTTCCTACGGGCACTTCCGGCTCGACCGCCACATGATGACGATCCGCGAGCTGCTAGCCGGGCTCGGCGAGGCGCATTCGGCCTTCGTCACGGTCCTGATGCTGCAGCGCTCGGGCGTCAACGGGCGCTTCGTCGATCTGTCGGGCTGGCGGGATGAGGACAGCCACACCCTCGAACAGCGCATCCGCGCGGGTTTCGAGGGCGTCGATTTCGCGACAGAGATGCCCATCGTCACCGGCTACGCCCAGTGCGAAGAGGGGCTGATGCGCAGCTTCGACCGGGGCTATTCGGAGGTGACCTTCTCCAATATCGCCGTGCTGACCGGCGCGGCCGAGGCGATCATCCACAAGGAGTTCCATCTCTCCTCTGCCGATCCCAAGGTCGTGGGCAAAGAGAATGTCGTCAAGATCGGGCGGACCAACTACGATGTCGCCGATCAGCTCTCCAACATGGGGATGGAGGCGATCCACCCCAAGGCGGCGAAGCTGCTGCGCCAGGCGGGCATCCCGCTGCGGGTGACGAACGCCTTCGAGCCGAACGACCCCGGCACGCTGATCGACGACGAGCCCGCCGACGGGCCGCGCGTCGAGATCGTCACCGGGCTCGGCGTGTTTGCGCTGGAGCTGTTCGAACAAGACATGGTCGGCGTGAAGGGCTACGACACCTCGGTGCTCGAAGTGCTCACGCGGCACAATGTGCGCATCGTCTCCAAGACCTCAAACGCGAACACCATCACGCACTACCTTGACGCGCCGCTCAAATCGGTGCGCCGGGTGGAGCGCGATCTCGAGAAGATCTACCCCTCGGCGTCGTTGACCGCGCGCAACCTCGCGGTGGTCTCTGTGATCGGGGGCGACCTTTCCGGACTCAGGGTGATGAACCGTGGGCTTGCCGCGCTCGACGAGGCGGAGATCGAGCCGGTCGCGCTGCAGAAAACGACGCGCGACGTCGATGTTCAGTTCGTCGTGCCCAAGGACCGCATGAATGACAGCGTCAAGGCCCTCCATGACGCGCTGATCGGCACCGCCCGGTCGCGCGCGGCCGCCTGAACGGCGGCCTCGTCTGCCGGGTCGCCTGTGGCGCGGGGCCCGCCTCGCCGTCGCAGTCGCTCGGGCCGGCCCGGATCCATGCGCGATGTGCGCCGATCGGCCGTCGGAAGCTGCCGCAATTGGTCGGGGCGGCCAGATTCGAACTGGCGACCTGACGCTCCCAAAGCGCCCACTCTACCATGCTGAGCTACGCCCCGACTGCCTGCGCCCGCTTGGGTAACAAAAGGCCGCAGAGTTTTGAAGCGATATCCTGCGCGTCCGGCGCTTTCGCCTGTCCGGCACGGTCCGCGGTCTGTTGATGCGGCGCAAGGCTTCGGCGCGATACGCAGCGCGCAGCTACCGGGGCACGCGGATCGCGAGCAGCGGCCGCAGCATACCGCGCCAGCCCCCCGGGGGTCGGTTGATCAGCATCAGGCCCACAGCCACGAGCCCCACCGCCGCGAGAAGCGACGGCCCGACCGGCTCGCCGAGCAGGAGCCAGCCGAGCGCGACGCCGAAGATCGGGGTGAGAAACCCGAAGCTCGCCACCCCGGAGGCCGGGTAGCGGCTCAGCAGCCAGAGCCAGAATATGAAGCCGAAGGTGACAACCACCACGATCTGAAAGCCGAGCCCGGCGACATGAACCGGCGCGAGATCGCGGATAAGGGGGCCAAAGAGCGGCGCCAGCAGGAGAAGCAGCGGCGCCGAGACGGCGACCTGCCACCAGAGCTGCATCTCCGGGCGCACCTCGGACATGCGCGTGAGCCGCACGCACAGCGCGATCCCCGCCCAGGCCACCGCCGCGGTGAGCGCAAGCACATCCCCGGCCAGCGACGCCGTCCCGCCCTCGCCGCGATCGGCCATCGCCACGACCACGCCGCCGATGCACAACACGAGCCCGGCAAATTTCACCGGCCCCATGCGCTCGCCGGGGATAAGGAAATGCGCCGCGATCGACAGCCAGAGCGGCATGGTCTGAAACAGGACCACAGCGCGGACCACCGTGGTCAGATCGAGCGCCAGGAACAACAGCAGGAACTCGACCGAAAAACACAGCCCGATCAACAGCCCCGCCGGCACCGTCCCCGGCGCTATCGCGACCCGCAGCCCCCGCAGCCGCATCCATGCCCAGATGCAGACCACCGCCCCCGCCGAGCGCAGCCCGCTGAAGAACACCGGCTGCAGCCCGTCATTGACGACCTTCACCACGACATGGTTGAGTCCCATCAGCATCGCAAAGCCGATGAGCGAAACCGCCCCGAAGGCGTCCATGTGATCCTTGCGCTGCATCGGTTCTCCTGTGCCGATCCGGGCTTCGCGCCCGCGCAGGCCGGTGTCAAGCCCGGGGCGGACACTGCAAAACGGTGGCAGATCGCGGAAAAATCCCCTACACCCCTGCGCAGGACGACCCCGGAGGCGCGGATGGCCAAGAACTTCATCGCCCGCTGCGAAGCCAGGGGGCTGCGCATGACGGACCAGCGACGCACCATCGCGCAGGTGCTCGAGGATTGCGACGACCATCCCGATGTCGAGGAACTCTACAAGCGCGCCATCGCGCGCGACCCGGGGATCTCGCTGGCGACGGTGTATCGCACCGTGAAGCTGCTTCAGGAGACGGGCCTTCTGGACAAGCGCGACTTCGGCGACGGGCGCGCGCGCTACGAGGACGCGCGCCGCGCGCATCACGACCATCTCATCGACCTCGAGACCGGCGACGTCATAGAATTCGTCGATACCGAGATCGAGGCGCTGCAGGAGCGCATCGCGCGGCGTCTCGGCTATCGGCTGACCGGCCACCGGCTCGAGCTCTACGGCATCCCAATCGACGAAAAGGACGACACATGACCATCATCTCCGAGATTCTCGGGCGAGAGATCCTCGACAGCCGGGGCAACCCGACCGTCGAGGTCGAGGTCACCCTCGAAGACGGCACGATGGGCCGCGCCGCGGTGCCCTCGGGCGCCTCCACCGGCGCGCATGAGGCGGTCGAGCGGCGCGACGGGGACAAGGCGCGCTACCGCGGCAAGGGGGTGCTCGAGGCCGTCGCCGCCGTCAATGGCGAGCTCGCCGAGGCGCTGGTGGGCTTCGACGCGCTCGAGCAGGCCGCGATCGACCGCGCCATGGTCGAGATCGACGCAAGCGGCAACAAGGCCCGGCTCGGGGCCAACGCGATCCTCGGGATCTCGCTGGCAACCGCACAGGCCGCCGCGCAGGCGACCGGACAGCCGCTCTATCGCTATGTCGGCGGCACCGGGGCGCATGTGCTGCCGGTGCCGATGATGAACATCGTCAATGGCGGCGAGCACGCCGACAACCCGATCGACATCCAGGAATTCATGATCATGCCGGTGGGCGCGGCCTCCATCGCCGAGGCGGTGCGTGTGGGTGCGGAGATATTCCACACCCTCAAGGACGAGCTCAAGGCCGCGGGGCTGTCAACGGGGATCGGTGACGAGGGCGGCTTCGCGCCGGATCTCAGCTCAAGCCGTGAGGCGCTTGATTTCATCATGAAATCCGTCGAGAAGGCGGGTTACAAGCCGGGCGATGACGTGATGCTCGCGCTCGATTGCGCGGCCACGGAATATTTCCGCGACGGCCAGTATGTCCTTTCGGGCGAGGGCCGCACGCTTAGCCCCGAGGAGAACGTGGACGCCCTCGCCGCGCTGTGCGACTCCTACCCGATCCTGTCGATCGAGGATGGCTGCGCCGAGGATGACTGGGCCGGCTGGAAGCAGCTCACCGAACGGCTCGGCGGGCGCGTCCAGCTCGTGGGCGACGATCTGTTCGTGACCAACCCTGAACGGTTGCGACGCGGCATCACCGAGGGCTGCGGCAACAGCCTGCTCGTGAAGGTCAACCAGATCGGCACACTGACCGAAACGCTGCAGGCGGTGCAGATGGCGCACCGGGCGGGCTTCACCTGCGTGATGAGCCACCGCTCCGGCGAGACCGAGGACGCCACCATCGCCGACCTGGCCGTGGCCACCAATTGCGGCCAGATCAAGACCGGCTCGCTGGCGCGCTCGGACCGGCTGGCGAAATACAACCAGCTCATCCGCATCGAGGAGATGCTGGGCGAGACGGCGGAATATGCCGGGCGCGGGGTGCTGCGGACATGACGGCGGATGAGCTGATCGAGCGGCTGGGTCTTCAAGCGCATCCCGAGGGCGGCTGGTTTCGCGAGACCTGGCGCGACGTGCCGGGCGACGGGGGCGGCCGCGCCCTGAGCACGGCGATCCTGTTCCTGCTGCGCGACGGCGAGCGCAGCCACTGGCACCGTGTCGATGCGACCGAGATCTGGCATTACTACGCGGGCGCGCCGCTGCGGCTCTTGCGCGCCGCCGATGCCTCGGGGCCGGCCGAGGAGATCCTGCTCGGCCCCGATATCGGCGCCGGGCAGTGGCCGCAGGGCATCATCCCGCCGCATCACTGGCAGGCCGCCGCGGCGACCGGCGACTACACGCTGGTGGGCTGCACCGTCGCGCCGGGATTCGAATTCGACGGCTTCGAGCTCGCGCCGCCGGATTTCGACATCCCGCGCGGCTAGAGCGCGTCGCGTTCATTCGCATTCACGCACCGCGCTCTAACCTATTGAAATCGCATGTCCGAGGAGCGCAAAACCGGTCCCCACTTTTGCGCGACATGCTCTAGGGCGCGTCCACGCCGGGACGCTGCGGCTTGATGTCGAGAAGCGGCGTGCCGTCATGGCAGTCGAGCGCCGTGACCTCGACCCGCCCGGCTGTCGCGTCGATCCCGGTGCAGCGCACCGCCGACAGCGCGACAGGGTTGGGCCGCGCCGGGGCGCGCAGCGCGAACACCCCGGCGGGCGCATCCCGGTGCGGCGGGTGCAGCCGGATCAGGGCGCGATCCGCGCCGTCCATCCAGTAGAGCAGCATGAGCGCATCGCCCGGCGCGATACCCTCGAGGCCGGGGCGGTAGGGCGCGGCGATCTGCAGCACCGCGCCGCCGCCGCGCGCCCGCGCCTCGGCCGGGTTGCGCGGGCAGTCATCCCGCCCCCACGGCGTGCGGATGCGCCCGATGAAGGCGAGCGTGGCGTCGGCGGGCGGGTCGGCGGCGAGCCGCAGCTCCCCGGCGCGGCGCGCCTCGCTCATTCGCGGCCCCGAAACCCGGTGGCGACGACGTATTTCTCCGAGCTGTCGGCCCGGCTCGCCGGCGGCTTGACGTTCGCGACCCGCTCGAAGCGGCGCTTGAGCTCGGCCTGAAGGGTCGCGTCCGCCCCACCTTCGAGCACCTTGGCGACGAATGCCCCGCCTTCGGCCAGAAGCTCGAAGGCGAATTCCGCGGCGGCCTCGCACAGCGCGACGATGCGCAGATGGTCGGTCTGCTTGTGGCCGGTGGAGGATGCGGCCATATCCGAGAGCACCACATCCGCCCCGGTGCCGATCAGCGCGCGCAGCCGGGTATCGGCGCCCTCCTCCATGAAATCCATCACATGCGCCTCGGCGCCCGGCACCGGCTCGATCTCCTGCAGGTCGATGCCGATCACCCTGCCCTGCGGCTTGCCGCGCTTCTCGCCGCGGGCGTTGACCCGCTCGGCCGCGACCTGCAGCCAGCCGCCGGGCGCGCAGCCCAGATCCACCACCACCGCGCCGTTGCGCAGGAAGCGGTGCCGATCGTCGAGTTCGAGGAGCTTGAAGGCGGCGCGGCCGCGCCAGCCCTCGTCGCGCGCGCGCGCCACATAGGGATCGTTGAGCTGGCGCTGCAGCCAGCGGGTCGAGGACGGCTTGCGCCCGCGCGCGGTCTTGACCTTGACCTTGAGATCGCGCCGCCCGCGCCCCGAACTGCCCCGCTCCTTGACCATGCTCAGCCCTCCTGGCCCCTGAGCACGCCGTCGCGCGTCATCTGCGCGAACAGCAGCCCCTCGCGCAGCCCGCGATCGGCGACCGAGAGCCGGTCCGTCGGCCAGACCCGCAGGAGGGCCTGAAGGATCGCCGCACCCGACATGATCAGCGCGTGCCGGTCGCGCCCGATACAGGGATCGCTGCGCCTTCCCTCGGGGCCGACATGGAGATAGGCGCGGATGACCTGGTCGATCTGGTCGGAGGTCATGCACAGCCCGTCGACCTTGTTGCGATCATAGCGGCGCAGGCCGAGATAGCTCGCCGCGACGGTGGTGACGGTGCCGGAGGTGCCGATGATCTGGAAGCCCTCGCGCGAGGGGTCGCGGCTGTAGGGGGTGAACTCGGCGAGCTGCTCCTCGAAGAACCAGCTCATCAGCGCGAAGCGCGCGGCGTCGTCGGTGACGTCGCGAAACTGGTCCTTGAGGGTGGCCACGCCGAGCGGCACGCTGATCCAGTCCACCACCCGCGCGACCGGACGCGGATCGCCAGGCGGGCGCTCGAAGCCCTCATGCAGCCGCATGATCGCGCGGGCGCGCTCGGCGCGGGGCACCTCCGCAAGGTCGATCCAGACGAGCTCGGTCGAGCCGCCGCCGATATCGATCACGAGAAGCTGCTCGGTCGTCGGCGAGACCAGTGAGGCGCAGGAAACCACGGCAAGCCGCGCCTCCTCTTCGGGCGCAATAACCTCGAGGGCGAGGCCGGTCTCGCGCTCGACCTTGCGCATGAAATCGGCGCCGTTACGCGCGCGCCTGCAGGCCTCGGTGGCGACGAGCCGCATCCGACGCACGCCGTGCTGGTCGAGCTTGCGCTTGCACACCCGCAGCGCCTGCACCGTGCGCGCCATGGAGCCGTGGCTGAGCCGGCCCGAGGCCTCGAGCCCCATGCCGAGCTGCACGCTTTTCGAAAAACTGTCGAGCACACGGAATTGCCGCCCCGTCGGCCGGGCAATCAGCATGCGACAGCTATTGGTCCCCAGATCAAGCGCGGCGTAGAGACCCGCGCCGTCGGGCTTATGCGGGCGCGGCGGTTCGACCGAAAACGGGATCGCGTCCGCACCCACGGGACGCTCGGGCGCCATGTTTCGCCCTCCGATTCAAGTTGGTTTTACTCTAGTGCCACGCGGGCCTCTGCGCAAGCCGCGCGACGCGAGTCGCTGCTGCGCCGCGGGATGTCGAAATCGGCCCCGAAGCGCGCGCCGAGCCGGCCTATGCAAAGGGCAGAACGGGGAATCGAAATGACTCAGCTCACCATCGTCTACTGGCGGGACATTCCCGCGCAGGTCATCGTCGGCAAGGGTCGCGGGGCGGCCAAGGTCGCCCTGCCCGAGCGCTTCGAGCAGGCCATCGACCGCTGCGCGATGCGCGTCGGCGCGCGCGACGCCGACGCCTACATGGCCGATTGGCGCAAGGCCGCGCCCGTCGAGGTCGCCGGCGACCCCGATGAGGTCGCAAATCTCGAAGCGGCGCGGATCGCGTCCGAGTACGACAGCGACAGGCTCAGGGCGCTGATCGCGCGCGATGGTTGGGCGTGAGCGGGGCGCCCCGCGGGATGGCGCGCAGGATCTGGGAGGCGGTGATGAGCTATCTGAATTTTCGTCGCGCGCAGGCCGCCGGGCCGGAGGCGGGCCCGCGCATCGCGGCGTTCCTCGGGGGCTACTCGATCGAGGTGATGCCGCGCACCGCCGATGCGGTCGCGGATTTCCGCGACCTGCTGCCGGCGGGCACGCGGGTCTATATCGCGCAGGTGGGCGACACGCCGATCACCGACATGGTGGTGACCGCCGCGCGGCTGCGCCGCGAGGGCTTCGAGCCGATGCCGCATTTCCCAGCGCGCATCATCCGCGACCGCGCGACGCTGGCCGACTGGATCGCGCGCTATCGCGGCGAGGCGGATCTGCGCCAGGCGCTGCTGATCGGCGGCGGGGTGACGACGCCCGCCGGCGCGTTCGACAATTCGATGCAGCTTCTGGAGACGGGGCTGTTCGACGGCTTTGAGCGGCTGCATGTCGCCGGGCATCCCGAAGGCAACCGGGACATCGACCCCGATGACAGCGACCGCAACCTGATGGCCGCGCTGCGCTGGAAGCAGGCCTTCGCCGAGCGCAGCGACGCGCACATGGCGATCGTCACGCAGTTCGCGTTCGAGTCGGCGCCGGTGATCGCCTGGGCCGACCGGCTCGCCGCCGAGGGCATCGCGCTGCCGATCCATATCGGGGTCGCGGGGCCGGCCAAGCTGCAGACCCTGATCCGCTTCGCCATCGCCTGCGGCATCGGCCCGTCGCTGCGGGTGCTGCAGCGGCGCGCGCGCGACGTGACCAAGCTCGTGAGACCCTTCGAGCCCACCGAGCTCGTCACCGATCTCGCCGCCCACAAGGCCCGCCATCCCGACTTCGGCATCGAGGCGGCGCATATCTTCCCGCTCGGCGGCATCCGCGCCAGCGCCGACTGGGCCGCCCGTCATGGCGGCGCCGCCGCGCAACCCGCCCGCGCCAAGGACAGCCAATGACCCGCACCACCATCGAGTCGCGCACGCGAACCGTCACCATCGGCTTCGACGAGCCCTTCTGCGTGATCGGCGAGCGCATCAACCCGACCGGGCGCAAGAAGCTCGCCGCGGAACTCGAGGCGGGCAACTTCACCACCGTGGAGGCCGACGCGCTCAACCAGGTCGCGTGCGGGGCGATGGTGCTCGATGTGAATGCGGGCGTCGTCTACAATTCGAACCCCGATCCGAACCAGACCGAACCGCCGCTGATGCGCGCGGTGATCGAGCTGGTTCAGGGGCTCGTCGATGTGCCGCTGTGCATCGACAGCTCGGTGCCCGCCGCGCTCGAGGCCGGGCTCGCGGCGGCCTCGGGCCGGCCGCTGCTGAACTCCGTGACCGGCGAGGAGGAGCGGCTCGAGGCGATCCTGCCGCTGGTGCGCAAATACAACGTCCCCGTGGTCGCGATATCCAATGATGACACCGGGATCTCCGAGGACCCGGAGGTGCGCTTTACCGTGGCGCGCAAGATCGTGGAGCGCGCCGCCGATCACGGCATCCCCGCCAATGACATCGTCGTCGATCCGCTCGTGATGCCGGTGGGCGCGATGGGCAGCGCGGGCCGGCAGGTCTTCGCGCTGGTGCGCAAGCTGCGCGACGAGCTCGGCGTTAACACGACCTGCGGCGCGTCCAACATCTCCTTCGGGCTGCCCAACCGGCACGGCATCAACGCCGCCTTCCTGCCCATGGCGATCGAGGCGGGGATGACCTCTGCGATCATGAACCCGCTGCGCCCCGCCGAAATGGAGGCGATCCGCGCGGCGAATTTCCTGATGAACCACGACCCGAATGGCGCGGAGTGGATACGCTTTGCGCGCGTGCTCGACGCCGTCGCCGCGGGGCAGGACTTCGCGGAGGCCTCCCGCATGGCGTCGGCGGGCGCGGCGGCGGGGGGGCGCTCGGGACGCGGCGCGCGGCGACGCCAGGCCTGACCGCGCTTGACGCAGATCAACGCCGCGGACGCGGACGTTGCATAAGCCGGCAGCAGGGGTCAGACTTCGCGACCCAAGCGAGGAGAAGAACCATGTACAAGACCATCGTCGTCGCCGTGGACCTTACCGAACCCACCCAGAGCAAGGAGCTGTTGCAGCGCGGGCTCAAACTGCTCGACGCGGGGGGCAGCGTCCGGCTGCTGCACGTTCTCGAGGAGATCCCGTCCTATGTCGCCGCCGAACTGCCGCGCAACATCGGCGACAAGCGCAACGCCGACGCGATGGTCGAGCTCAAGTCGCTGGTGCAGGACATCGGCGCCGGCGATGCCGTGCAGCCCGAGGTCCGTTCCGGCGCCGCGTCGGCGCAGATCCTGCAATGCGCCGAGGACAACAAGGCGGATCTGGTCATGATCGCCTCGCATCGCCCCGGGCTGAGCGACTACTTCATCGGCTCGACCGCGGCGCGCGTGGTACGTCATGCGCAGTGTTCGGTGCTGATCACCCGCTGATCCGCGTGCCGATCGGGCGCCGCAGCACGCTGCGGCCCCGCCCCGGAAACCGCGCGCGCCAGCATGCCGAGACCGCGCCGCCACAGCTTGCATCGGCGTCGCAAATCCGTGATATTACCAAGCGGTTACCGGGAGAAACACCATGTACACGAACATCCTCATCGCCGTCGATCTCGTCCACCCGGATCAGGCGAAGCGGCTGCTCGAGCGCGGCAGAAAGCTGCTCGATGACGGCGGGAGCATCAAGCTTCTGCACGTCCTCGAGGAGGTCCCCGCCTATGCCCTCGCCGCGCTGCCCCGCGATCTCGGTGAAAAACGCCGTGCCGAGGCGACGGCGGAGCTGCGCAAGATGGCCGACAGGCTTGGTGCCCAAGCCGATGTCGGCGTCGAGGTGCGCTCCGGGCCGCCCTCCTCGAAGATCCTCGAGAGCGCCGCGCAGGGCGGCAGTGACCTGATCATGATCGCCTCGCACAATCCCGGTCTGAGCGATTACTTCATCGGGTCCACCGCCTCGCGCGTGGTGCGCCATGCGCAGTGTTCGGTGCTCGTGCTGCGGTAACGCCCCTTGCCGCCGGCGCCGGCGGCGACTACGTTGAACCCTGTACCGTTGGGGTGCCCCGAGCGGGGCTGAGAGGCGCATGGCGCCGACCCATCGAACCTGAACCGGGTCATTCCGGCGGAGGGAACGGTAGGTGGCCATCACGGCGCCCATGATCCGGCCTTCGCTTCGATCCGAAACGGAGGCGCGGATGACAGCCACGGCACTCACGATTGCAGGATCCGATTCGGGCGGCGGCGCGGGCATCCAGGCCGATCTCAAGACATTCTCGGCGCTCGGCGTGTATGGCATGAGCGCGATCACCGCGCTGACGGCGCAGAACACGCGCGCGGTCACCCGTGTCGAGCCCGCGAGCCCCGCGATGATCGCCGCGCAGATCGAGGCCGTGTTCAACGACATCGCCGTGGGCGCGGTCAAGATCGGGATGCTCGGCGGCCCGCCCGCCATCGACGCGGTTGCCGGCGCGCTGGCCGGGCGCGGCGTGCCTGTCGTGCTCGACCCGGTGATGGTGGCGAAATCGGGCGATGCGCTGCTGGCGGATGGTGCCGTCGCCGCGCTGGCCGGGGCGCTCGCCCTGGCCGATATCCTCACGCCGAACCTGCCCGAAGCGGCGCGCCTTCTGGGCGCCGAGGTCGCCACGGACGGGGAGATAATGGCCGATCAGGGGCGCGCGCTGATGACGCTGGGGCCGCGCGCGGTGCTGATGAAGGGCGGGCATGGCGGCGGCGCGCGTTGCGTGGATCTGCTCGTGCGCGCCGAGGGCGTGACCCGCTTCGAGGCCCCCCGCCTCGCCACCCGAAACACCCACGGCACGGGCTGCACCCTGTCGGCGGCGATCGCTGCCGAGCTTGCCAAGGGGCGCGGCACCGAGGACGCGGTGCGCGCCGCGCATGGCTATCTGCAGGGGGCGCTTGCCGCGGCGGATGGGCTAACCATCGGGGGCGGGCACGGGCCGGTGCATCACTTTCACGCGGTGTGGGCCGATGGCTGAGGTCACGATCCTCGGCGCCGGGGTGGCCGGGCTGTGCGTGGCGAGCGAGCTTGCCGGGCGCGGGGTGGCGCTGCGCGTGATCGATCCGGCGGGCGGGCCCGGCGCGCAGGGTTGTTCCTGGTGGGCCGGCGGGATGCTGGCGCCCGATTGCGAGGGCGAGACCGCCGAGGAGCCGGTGATCCGGCTCGGCCGCGAGGCCGCCGATTGGTGGGCGCAGCGCACTGCCGTGACGCGGGCCGGATCGCTGGTGATCGCCCCGGCGCGCGATCGCGGCGAGCTCGACCGCTTCGCCCGGCGCACGCGCGGGCACGAGAGCGTCGACGCCACCGCGCTGGAGCCGGACCTGCCATCGCACACCGCGCTGCATTTCCCTGCCGAGGCGCATCTCGATCCGCGCGCCGCACTCGGGGACCTCCTGCGCGGGCTCGCGGCGCGCGGCGTCGCGGTCGGGTCGGCTGGCACGCCGCGCGGCACGGTGATCGACTGCCGCGGCCTTGCGGCGCGCGATGCGCTGCCCGATCTGCGCGGCGTGCGCGGCGAGATGCTGCTGCTGCGCAGCCGCGACGTGGCACTGTCGCGCCCGGTGCGGCTGCTGCATCCGCGCCACCCGATCTACGTCGTGCCGCGCGGCGACGGGGGGTTCATGCTCGGCGCGACGCAGATCGAGACGGACGCGACGGGCCCTGTCACGGCGCGCGCGCTTCTGGAGCTTCTGTCGGCGGCCTATGCGCTGCATCCGGCCTTCGCCGAGGCCGAGGTGATCGAGACTGGCGCCGATGCGCGCCCGGCCTTCGCCGACAACCTGCCGCGGATTCGCCGCCACGGCGATGTGATTCATGTCAACGGCCTGTTTCGCCACGGCTTTCTGCTTGCACCCGCGCTGGCGCGGATGGTGGCGGAACTCGTGACCGAAGGCCGGATACCGGAGGTGATGGATGAGGATCGAGATCAACGGCACGCCGCAAGAGGTTGAGGACGACACGCTCGACGCGGTGCTCGAGGAGCTCGGCCACCCGCACGAGAGCGTGGCCACAGCGCTCAACGGCGAGTTCGTCGCGCGCGGCGAGCGCGGCGCCGCGCGGCTGCGCGAGGGCGACCGCGTCGAGGTGCTGGCGCCGATGAAGGGAGGCTGAGATGGCCGCGTTCTACGGCGTGACGCTTGACAGCCCGATGATGCTGGGCACCGCGCAATACCCCTCGCCGAAGGTCCTGGCCGATGCCTTCGCCGCCTCGGGGGCGGGGGTGGCGACGGTCTCGCTGCGCCGCGAGGCGGGCGGCGGGCAGGATTTCCGCGCCCTCGTCGAGGGGCTCGGCGTGCGCGTGCTGCCCAACACGGCGGGCTGTCACTCCGTCAAGGAGGCCGTGACCACGGCGCAGATGGCGCGCGAGCTTTTCGGGACCGCCTGGATCAAGCTCGAGGTGATCGGCCATGCCGACACGCTGCAGCCCGACCCGTTCGGGCTGGTCGAGGCCGCGCGCATCCTCTGCGCCGAGGGCTTCGAGGTCTTTCCCTACACCACCGAGGACCTGGTGCTCGCCGAGCGGCTTCTGCAGGCGGGCTGCGGGGTGCTGATGCCCTGGGGTGCGCCGATCGGCACCGGACTCGGGCTCAACAACCGCTACGGGCTGCGCAGCCTGCGCGCGCAGTTTCCCGAGGTGCCGATGGTGATCGATGCCGGGCTCGGCATGCCCTCGCAGGCCGCCGAGGCGATGGAGATGGGGTATGACGCGATTCTGCTCAACACCGCCGTCGCGAAGGCGGGCGACCCGGCGGCGATGGCGCGCGCCTTCGCCATGGCCGCCGAGGCCGGGCGGCTCGCGCGCGGGGCCGACCCGATGGCGCCGCGCGACATGGCCGCGCCGTCCACGCCGCTGATCGGAAAGGCCTGGCTCGAATGACCCTGCCGCGCTTCTATCCCATCTTCGACTCCGCCGACTGGCTGGAGCGGATGCTGCCGCTCGGGGTGCGTTTCGTGCAGCTGCGCATCAAGGACCGGCCCGAGGCCGAGACCCGCGCCGAGATCCGCCGGGGAATCGCGCTGGCGCGCGCCCATGGCGCGGCGCTTGTGATCAACGATCACTGGCGCGCCGCGATCGACGAGGGCGCGGACTGGGTCCATCTCGGGCAGGAGGACCTTTTCGAGGCCGACACCGGCGCATTGCGCGCGCACGGCATCCGGCTCGGGCTGAGCACCCATGACGACGCCGAGCTCGACCGCGCGCTCGCGCATGCGCCCGACTACATCGCCCTCGGCCCGGTCTGGCCGACGATCCTCAAGGCGATGAAATGGGACCCGCAGGGGCTCGGCCGCGTCACCGAATGGAAGCGGCGCATCGGCTCCACGCCGCTTTGCGCCATCGGCGGCATGACGCCCGAGCGCGGGCGTGCCGCCATCGCCGCCGGGGCGGATCTCGTCTCGGTGGTTACCGACATCACGCTCAATGACGACCCGCAGGCCCGGGTGCGCGAGTGGATCGACACGCTGGAGAAGACGCCATGACCCATCCCGATTACGGGCAAGCCTTCGCCGCCTGGCGCGACGCCGCCGGGGCGGACTGGGACGCCTATACCCGCCACGCCTTCGTCGAGGGGCTGGCCGACGGCACGTTGCCGCGCGCGAATTTCCTGTTCTACCTGCGCCAGGATTACGTCTTCCTGCGGCATTTTTCACGCGCCTGGGCGCTCGCCGCGGCGAAGGCGGATCGCATGGCCGAGATGACGGCCTGCGCGGCCACGCTGCACGCGCTCGTGCATCACGAGATGCCGCTGCATATCCGCATCTGTGCCGCCGAAGGCATCAGCGAGGCCGATCTCGAGGCGACGCGCGAGGCGCCCGAAAACCTCGCCTATACGCGCTATGTGCTCGAGTCCGGTTATTCGGGCGATTTTCTGGACCTGATGGCCGCGCTCGCGCCCTGCGTGCTCGGCTACGGCGAGATCGGCGCGCGGCTGAAGGGCGCGGATGGCCCCTATCGCGACTGGATCGAGACCTATGGCGGCGAGGAGTATCAGGATCTGTGCCGCGAGGTGGGGGGCCTGATCGATGGGGGGCTGGAGCACCGGCTCGGTCCGCGATGGGCGCAGCTGCCGCGCTGGACGATGCTCACGCAACGCTTCGCCACCGCGACACGGCTGGAGATCGGCTTCTGGCAGATGGGGTTGCGCGGCGACGGGGCCGCGCCCGCCGCATGACGGGCGGCGCGCTCTGGCCTCTTGAAGTCGCATGTTCGAGGAGCGCAAAACCGGTCCCCACTTTTGCGCAACATGCTCTGGCCTCTTGAAGTCGCATGTCCGAGGAGCGCAAAACCGGTCCCCACTTTTGCGCGACATGCTCTATGGCGCGGCCTGCGGATCGTTCTCCAGTGCGATGGGCGTTCCGTGCGGTGTCGCCCGCGCCGCGCGCGCCCAGGCCTCGGCGAGGGCGGCGATTTCGCCGGCCTCTGCCACGCCGCGCGCCTGCAGCACCCGCTCCAGCGCGGCGACCCAGCGCGTGTAGTAATCCGCCCCGTCGGCGCGCGCAGTCGCGCACGCCAGCTCGGCGCCCAGCGCCTCGGTCCACTCCGCCCAGGTGAAGAGCCCGCGCCGATGCAGCGCGACCACCATGGCGAAGGCCTGCGCCTGCCAGGGGGCGTCGAACGGGGCCTCGGGCGCGGGATCAGGCGGGCTCAAGGTAGCTCTCCCAGGCATCGACGCAGATTTGCAGCCCCGGCTCCGCATCGGGGCCCCAAAGCGCCGCGCCATCGAACACCACCGTGTAGAGATGCTCGGGCGCCTCGCCCTGCCCGTGCGCGTGGCTGTCCGGCAGCACGAAGCCGCCATGCGCCGCCTCGACCGTGCCGACATGCCCGCGCACATAGCGCGGCAGGCGCGTATGGCCCCGCGGATGCATGATCCGCGCGCGCACCCGGTCGCCGGGCGCGAAGCGCGCCGCGGGGGCGACGGGCCGGTCGCAGGGCCCGCCCCGCGCCAGCGCGGCGGGCACATCTGCCGCGTGCAGGGCGGGGGCCGCGTCACCGCGCACGGCGGTGCCGGCCTCGAGCTCGGCGCGGGTGACTACCCCGTGGTGCAGAAGCAGCGCCTCGAGCCCGCGCAGCCAGATCTCGAAGTAGCTGGCATTGTAGTAGATCGCCGGGTGCAGGCTCTCGCGCGCATGCCGGCTCGCATCGATCGACCAGAGCCCCATCGCCCCCGCGCACAGCACCAGCCCGAGCACGCGGCGCTCCCAGTCTTCGTGCAGCGCCGCGTCATTGGCGCGCGGATCGACGGGGCCGAAGCCCATCTGCCCGCCGAGATCCTGCGGCCCGTTCATGCCGGTTCCAGCGCGCGCGCGGTCCCGATCATCGCGTCGCGCGTCACCAGATCCGTGAGCGCTGCCTCGTCCCAGCCCTCGGTGCCCGCGGGCCGCATCGGCACCACCAGGTAGCGCAGCTCGGCCGTCGAATCCCACACCCGGATCGTCATGCTGTCGGGCAGGGTCAGCCCGAATTCGGCGAGCACCTCGCGCGGCGCCATCACCGCGCGGCTGCGATAGGCCGGCGCCTTGTACCAGCCCGGCGGCAGCCCCAGAACCGGCCACGGATAGCACGAGCACAGCGTGCACACGACGAGGTTGTGGGTCTGCGGGGTGTTGAAGACGGCGCGCATATGCTCGCCCTGGCGGCCCGAAAAGCCCATCGCAGCGATCGCGGCGGTGGCGTCGCGGCGCAGCCGGTCGGCGAAATCGGGATCGGCCCAGGCGCGGGCGACGACGCGCGCGCCGTTGCGGGGACCGACGCGGTGCTCGTAGGTGTCGATGATCGCGTCGATCGCGGCCGGGTCGATCAGCCCCTTGCGCGTGAGCACCGTCTCGAGCGCGCGCAGCCGCGCCTCCATCGGGTCGAGCTCGTTGTCGTGATCATGCGGCATCGGCGCCTCCCCGCGCCATTGTGCACAGCGCGCGCAGCGCCGCAAGGCCTGCCCCGCACGCGCGAAATTGACAGCCATCGGCGCCACGTGCCAAGCCATGCGCGATGGTTGAGCACGCGGATGGACAGACGATGCGCAAGAGCGCCGCGGCAAGCCCCCGCCCCGCGGCGGGGGCATGGTCGTGGACCTTGTGATCCGGGTCCTGCTTTTCGCCGTGGCGGGGTATGCCGCGATCATCGCGCTGCTCGCCGGGCTGCAGACGCGGCTGCTGTTTCCCGCATGGATGGTCCCGGCCGAGGAGTCGCTTCCGGCCGGGGCGGAGGAGCTGAGCGTGACGGCGGCGGACGGGGTGACGCTACGCGGCGCCTACCTGCCGGGGGCGGATGCCGAGGCGCCGCTCCTGCTGGGTTTTGGCGGCAATGCCTGGAGCGCGGTCGCGGTCGCGCAGACCCTGCGGCGCATCTTTCCCGACCACCCCGTCGCCGCGCTCGACTATCGCGGCTATGGCCGAAGCGAAGGCCGCCCCTCCGCCTCGGCGATCATGGACGACGCCGAGGCGATCTTCGACAATGTCGAAGCGCGGGCACCCGGCGGCATCGTTCCGGTGGGCATCAGCATCGGCACCGGCCCCGCCGCGCGGATCGCCGCCGCGCGTGATCCGCGCGGGGCGGTCCTCGTCACCCCCTTCGACAGTCTCGCGGCCGTCGCCCGCGACGTCTATCCTTGGGCGCCGGTGCGGCTGCTGTTTCGCCACGAGATGCCCGTGGCAGAGATGCTCGAAGGGACCGAAACGCCGCTCGCGCTGATCGTTGCGGGCAATGACGAAGTTATCCCCGCCGCACGCAGCCGCGCGCTGCACGAGGCGCTGCCCGACTCGGTGCCGATGACGACGATCGAGGAGGCCGGGCATAACGACCTGCACGGCGATCCGCGCTTCGCCACCGAGCTGCGCGCCGCGCTCGACGCCGTCACCGGCGCGGATGACTGATCGCGGCGCCGCGATTCAGCCCTTCGAAACCAGTTCTGCGCCCCATGCTTGCCGCCCGGCGGCCCCGGCGCGACAGTCGCGCCCCAAGAACAGACAGGGCGTGAGAATGATCACTTTCAACCCTGCGCCGGATCGCGCAGTCGTCGAGCGGCACTCGCCCCTTGTCGCGTCGTTTCTCGCCCTGATCGCGCGCGCGGCGCGGCCCGAGGGGCTGGCGCTGACGCGGACGGGCCGCTTCGGCCGCGCCGTGATCGCCGAGGCCGCAGCGCGGTTTCCCTTCCCCGGCTTCGGCGCGCATGACCTCGCCGCGCGCTCCCCTGCCCCCAGCGAGCGTGATGTTCCGCCGCTCGCGGTGCTGCGCGCGCTGATGCTCGAGCTCGGGCTCGCACGGGCGACGGGGCGGCGCCTGATCGCGACGGAGGCGGGCGCCGCGCTCGGCGCTGACCCGTCGCGCGCCTTCACGACGCTCGTGCCGGCGCTGCTGTTCGGCGCGGCGCATGCGCACGAAACCGGCACGGCGCTGCCCGGCGACTGGCGGCTCTTCCTCGCCGTGGTGAATGCAGAGGCCGCGGAGGGAATGAGTGCCTACGCCTTTGCCGCGTCGCTCTACGGCACCGACGACACGGAACCGGCGCTGCGGCTTTTCGAAAGCGTGCTGCGCCCGCTGGGCTGGACGGGGCTGCTCACGCCGCCGCCGCGTACGGCGATGCTCGCGCACGCGTTTCGCCTGACACCTTTGTGGCACGACGCGGTGCAGCTGTCGCGCGACGCGGGCGCCGACAATGTGGTGCCGATGCGTACGCCCTGAGCGGCGCGGCTACCTTGCGTTCATGAGGCTGCGCATTTCGCGCTCGCCGGCGGCGAATTCGTCGCGGTCGACGACGCCGTCGTCATTGGCATCCACCCGGTCGAAGACCAGCT
The DNA here is from genome assembly GCA_003550665.1 of Paracoccaceae bacterium. GTDB lineage: Bacteria > Pseudomonadota > Alphaproteobacteria > Rhodobacterales > Rhodobacteraceae > Alkalilacustris. Next base: position 19,248 of record PUKW01000173.1, read on the forward strand.
GCGCGCCGAGCGTCGCCGCCCGATCCGGCCCAAGATGCCGCATCGCCGAGAGCACCATGCCGAGCTCGCCCGATCCGATCGCGCCGCCCGTATCGAGCTCCCCGATCAGTCCTTCCGCCTCGCGCAGCGCTTGCGTTTCGGCATCGGGGCCGAAGCGGCTGCGAAACTGCCCGCGCTGCGTATCGACATAGGCCATCCACTCGCCGCGCGTGATGACGCCGTCACCGTCGGCGTCGATCTCGTCGAAGGAGGGCACAGACTGCGCTCCGGCCGGCACCGCCAGCACCGCCACGAGCATCCCTGCCCAGACCCGTTTCATCCGTCCCATCCAGCCCGTCCCCATCCGTGGTTGCGCGCCGCCGCGCCTCGCCGCGTCACACTGCCCGCAGCGGCGCGCGCGCGCGATCACGTTTTCGCGCGCGCCGCGTTGCGAGGGGCGGTCCGGCGGAACGCTGCCGAAAGGGCTTTACACCGTGCGTCAATCGGCACACCATATGTTGGGGCGATCTTACG
>PUKW01000045.1 GCA_003550665.1 Paracoccaceae bacterium
CCAGCGTCAGCCAGATCAGCCACAGATCGAGCCCGAGGCTGCGCCGGCGCTGGTAGATCAGGTCGAGCCGGGCCTTGCGCGGCACGCAGCGGCGGGCATAGACGCGGTCGGTCTCCTCCGGGGTGGCGCAGCCCGCCAGCAGCGCCTCCTCGCGGGCGTGAAACACCAGCGTCGCAAGCCCCGTCACCCCCGGCCGCGACCGCAATACCCGCGCGTAGAGATCGGGGAAGCGCTCGACATAGGCGCGCAGCGGCGGGCGCGGGCCGACAAGGCTCATATCGCCGCGCAGGATGTTGTAAAGCTGCGGCAGCTCGTCGCCGCGCGTGCGGCGCAGGACGCGCCCCATCGGGGTGATGCGGTCCGACTTGTCGCCGCCCGACACGCCCGCATCCGCCGGGTCGGAGCGCATCGTGCGCAGCTTCCAGAGCGTGAAGCCGCGCGCCGGGGGCTGCATGCGTTCCGAGCCGTGGAGGATCGGCCGCCCCTGGCGCGCCCACATCAGCGCCATCAGCCCCGCAAGCGGCAGCGCCAGCGCCAGCACGAGCGCGGCCGCAAGCCCCAGATCGAGCGCGCGCTTGCCCCCCGTCATGCCAGCGCGCGCCACTCGGCCACCATCGCCGCCGGGTCCGCCGGCGCCAGCGGCACCAGCCCGGCCAGCCGCGTCACGTCGAGGGTGAGCGCGGGCAGCGCCGTCGCCGGCGCCGGGCGCCAGTGCCAGTCATGCCCCGCCGCCACCAGCAGATCCGCCATCGCCACCGCCCCCGGCGCGGCGAGGTTGACCACCCCCGGCAGCCGCCCTCCCGCCGCGGCGCGGTGCACGAGCCCCGCGAGCACCCCGGCAAAGGCGCCGGGGCCGATATAGCTGCGGCGCGGCCCGCGCCCATCGGCGAAGCGATCCAGCGTGACCGCCCCGCGCGCCGCCGCCCCGGCGAGCATGTCGGCGCCCACCACATTGCCGATGCGCAGCACCGTGCAGCCCGGCATGTCCGCGACGGCGCGCTCCATCGCGTGCTTGGCGCGGGCGTAGTCGCTGCGCGGATCGGGCGGCGCGGTCTCGGGATGCGGCCCGCCGGCGCCGTAAACCGCCGCCGTCGAGCTCAGGAACACTTGCCGCGCCCCGAGCGCGCGCCCGGCCGCAACGGCGGCGCGCGCCAGATCGGTGTTGCGCGCGAGCATCGCCGCATCGCCCGCCACCACCCCGGCAAGCCCCAGCACCGCATCGACGCGCCCCGCATCGGGCACTGGCGCGGCCAGCGGGTCCCAGATGAGCCCCCCCTCCGGCGCATCCACGCGATACTGCCACAGCACCGCGAGATCGCCGCGCCCGCGCCAGCCCGCGCGCAAGAGCCGCCCCAGCCGCCCCGACGCCCCCATCACGAGCACCCGGGGCGGATCGGTCATCGCGGTATCGGGGGGCAGGGTCATCGCGCATCCGGGCCGTTTCACCGCTCCTTAGCCCGGCGCATGTCCCGCCGCCAAGCCCCGCGATTGCCCCCGCCGGCGCACGGCGTTAGCGTCACGCGCCGCCGGGCGGCGGGACGGGCGTCATCCACGGAACCTGCCATGCTTTGCTTTCACATCGGCCTGCCCAAGACGGCGACGACCTTCCTGCAATGGGAGGTGCTGCCGCGACTGCCGGAGACGATGATCCTGCACAAGGGGCAGGGTCCGGAACTGTCGCGCAAATATCTCAAGGAGGTGACGGGCCATTGCCGGCGCGGGCGGCGGCGGATCTGGCCCAAGCGGTTCTGGCTCGGGCGCGGGATCCGCCGGCGGCTGCGCGCACCGGGCAGCGTGGTGATCACCAACGAGAACATCTCGATGGGGGTGAACGCGGTCTGGACCGGGGAGGGGCCGGGGCCGGGCACGGTCGCGCGGCGGCTGGCGGCGGATGCGGCCGATCTCGGCGTGCCGGCGTCGCAGGTGAGGATCCTGTTCGGGCTGCGCGCGCAGGCGCCCTGGCTGGCCTCGCGCTATGCCGAGTCCGCCAAGGACAACCCGGATTTCGACCAGGCCGGTTTCGCGCGCCATATCACGGCGATCGCGGATGGCACGGCGCGGGCGGCGCCGCTCGACTGGCTCGACTATGCGCATGTATATGACGCGCTGGCTGACGTGTTCGGCCCGCAAAACCTGCTTTTTCTGCCGCTCGAGGCGGTGGAACAGATGAGTGCCGCTGAATGCGCCGGACGGATCGCGGCCTTTCTGGCGTTGCCGCAAGCACCGCAGGCTCCCGCGGCGTTGCCCGAGGCGGCGCGGCGCAATGTGAGCGCGCGCGCCGAAGGGGGCTGGCGGCTGAAATCCGGCAATGGCCATATCGAGCTGACCCCCGCGATGGAAAGCGCGATCGCGGCGCGCTTCGCCGCGACCAATGCCGGGCTGCGCGACCGCACCGGCATCGCCCTGCCCTGAGCGGCGTTTCGCGCGCGAAACGTGGGCCGCGGCTTGCCCCCGTGCGGTGCGGCGTCTACCTCGCGCGCAGGGTATGACGGGGGTGAAGATGCGGGTTCTGTGCGTGGGGGCGGGGCTGTCGGGGGCGGTGATCGCCCGGTCGCTCGCCGAGGCCGGGCATCATGCCACGGTGATCGACGCGCGCGCCCATGCCGCCGGCAACTGCCACACCGAGCGCTGCCCCGAGACCGGCGTGCTCGTGCATGTCTACGGCCCGCACATCTTCCATACCGACGACGCCGAGGTCTGGGACTACGTCAACCGTTTCGAGACCTTCCGCCCCTACCGCAACCGCGTGAAATCCACCGCGCGCGGGGCGGTCTATTCGCTGCCCATCAACCTGCACACCATCAACCAGTTCTTCGGCGCGACGATGCGCCCGGCCGAGGCGCGCGAATTCATCGCCAACCGCGCCGACAGCACCATCACCGCGCCGCGCAACTTCGAGGAGCAGGCGCTCAGCATGATCGGGCCCGAACTCTACGAGACCTTCATGAAGGGCTACACCGAGAAGCAGTGGGGCTGCAGCCCGCGCGCGCTGCCCGCGAGCATCCTCAAGCGGCTGCCGCTGCGCTTCAACTACGACGACAACTATTTCTTCCACCAGTACCAGGGCATGCCCGAGACCGGCTATACCGCCATGGTCGAGCGCATCCTCGATCATCCCGGCATCGACCTGCATCTCGAGACCCCCTATGCCCCCGAAATGGCCGGCCGGCACGATCACCTCTTCTGGTCGGGGCCGCTCGACGGCTATTTCGCCGATGCGCTCGGCCGGCTGGGCTACCGCACGCTCGATTTCGAGCGCTTCACCGATGACGGCGATCATCAGGGCTGCGCGGTGATGAACTACCCCGACCCGGATGTGCCCTACACTCGCATCACCGAGCACAAGCACTTCGCGCCGTGGGAGGATCACGACCGCACCGTGTGCTACCGCGAATACAGCCGCGCCGCCGGACCCGGCGACATCCCCTATTACCCGATCCGCCTCGTCGAGGAGAAGGCGCTCTTGGCCGATTACATCGCGCGCGCCGAGGCGGAGGAGGGGGTGACCTTCGTGGGCCGGCTCGGCACCTATCGCTATCTCGACATGGATGTGACGATCCGCGAGGCGCTCGACACCGCGAGCGCCTTTCTCGCCCGCGCACCGGGGGCGATGCCCGCCTTCGCCGCCGCGCCGATGTGAGCGCGCGCAACCGTCGCAAGAGCGCGTCGCGTTCATCCGCATTCACGCGCCGCGCTCTGACCTTTTGAAATCGCATGACCAAAGAGCGCAAAACCGGTCCCCACTTTTGCGCGCCATGCTCAAGGCGCCGAGATCGGTCCCGGACCGCGCGCGTCGGCGGCGCCACGGGCGACGGCGCGGCAGGCGCAGAAGCAGGCGCCGGGGCCCGAGCGCGATTGCGCCCGGCCGCGGCGCACGGCAGACTGCGCCCATGACCCTGCCCGCCGCCCTGCCCCGCCTCGACGGGCTCGCCCCCGAGGATGCCGAGGCGCTCACCGATCTCTATATCCGTGGCACGCCGGCCAACACGCTGCGCGCCCATGCGCGCGACCTCGTCTATATCCGCGCCTGGAAGCGCGCCGCCTTCGGCGCCGAGCTCGCCTGGCCCGAGCGCGCGGATGTGACGCTGCGCTTCGTGCTCGACCATGCGCGCGATCTGGCCGCCGAGACCGGCGCGGCGCGCGCGACCGCCGAGACGCTGATCGCGGCCGGGCTGCGCCGGTCGCTCGCCTGCCCGGCCCCGGCGACGCTGGACCGGCGTATCGCGAGCTGGCGCGCCTTTCACCGCATGCGCGATCTGGCCTCGCCCTTTGACGCGCCGCTGATCCGGCAGGCCCGCGCCAAGGCCCGGCGCGCCTGCGCGCGCGCGCCCGCCCCCAAATCGGCCAACCCGATCACCCGTGACGTGCTCGAGGCGATGCTGGGGGTCTGCGATCACAGCCTGCGCGGGGTGCGCGACCGCGCGGTGCTGATGCTGGGCTGGGCGTCGGGCGGACGGCGGCGCGCCGAAATCGCGGGGCTGATGCGCGACGACATCGACACAGGCCCCTTCGCCGAGGATGGGCTGGTCCGGCTGCGGCTTCTCGGCACCAAGACGACCGGGCATGCGCAGCTCGTGCTCAAGGGGCGCGCGGCCGCCGCGCTGATGCGCTGGATCGAGGCCGCGCCGATCCACGAGGGGCCGCTGTTTCGCCCGGTCTCGCGCGCCGACCGCGCCCTCGCGCGCGGCCTCGCCCCCGACGCGATCCGCCGCATCGTCGCGCAGCGCCTCGCGCAGGCGGGCTATCCGCCGGGCTTTGCCGCCCCGCACGGGCTGCGCTCGGGCTTTCTGACCCAGGCCGCGCGCGACGGCGCGCCGCTGGCGGCGGCGATGCGGCTGTCGCTGCACCGCTCGGCCGCGCAGGCGCAGCGCTACTACGCCGATGCCGACCTCGCCGAGAACCCGGCCGCCGATCTGCTCGAGTGATGTTTCGCGCGCGAAACGCTCGAGCGCGCCGCGTTCA
>PUKW01000087.1 GCA_003550665.1 Paracoccaceae bacterium
AAAAACTATGGCTCGACTTACATGGTCCTTGTACAAAAAAAGGGCTTACAGCTATTAAGCCATAAGCCCTTGAAATTTATGGTGCCGAGGGACGGAATCGAACCGCCCACACGGGGATTTTCAGTCTCTTTACATTTCATTTTTCCGGGAAAATTCAGGAAGCTTCCAGACATATAAAATGCACTTTAACCCTTGCTAATACTAGCCTAAACCCCATTTACACTTTTCCTAAACCTTCCCTTGACAACCCGTTCTTTCATAAATAAAAATGTACAAGAAATGTACAAGACTTTTCCCAGAACTGACGCGGGGATATTTAACTTTTCAGACAAACATAAAATGTACAAAAAAAGTTTAACCCCCCCCTATCTGTAAAAAGCGGGACTTTCGGGACAAGTGGGACGAAGCATTGAATTTATTGACTTTTTTGTGGGCCACTTTTGAAAAAAAGCGGGACAGGCTGAAATAAAAACGGGACACTTCAACCAATGGGGGCGAAAATGGCAAAAGTAAAATGGGAAAAAACAAACTTTCGGGGCCTGGAATTCTACAAGCACGAAAGCCGCAAGCACGGGGTGAAGTTTGACCGTTACTTCCGGGGCCGCTTCACTGTGAACAAGCAAACTAAAGCTGTGGGCCTGGGGTGGGCTTCCGAAGGGTGGGACGAAACCAAAGCATACACGAAAATTCAGGAATACCGGGAAAACATGAAGACCGGGGCCGGGCCGACTTCCCCCAAGGAAGAAGAAGCCGCCGCAAGGAAAGCCGCTGAACGTGAACGCGCCGAAGCTGAAGCCGCTGCAATGGCCGCAAAGCTGGACGCTGAACGCCTTGAACGGGAAGCCGTGACCGTTTCAACTTTCTGGAATGACTACTACTTCCCTGGGGTGAAGGTGGACAAGGCCGCTGAAACCGTCCGCGCTGAAGAAAGAAACTTCCGAAACTGGATACAGCCGCAAATAGGCGACATTCCAATAAAGGAAGTGAAGCCTTCCGACATTGAAAAAATAAAAAATTCCATGCTGAACGCGCCGCCGCCTGAAAGCCGGAAAAAGCCAAAGAAAGGTGAACCACTGAAGCAAGACCAGACACAAAACAAGACTTCCCCTGTGGGCCGAAGTCCCCGGACTATTGAATATGTTCTGGCCGTAACCCGACAAATAATAAACAAGGCTGAACGCCTGGGCTTCCGTCAAGGTGATAACCCATGCCGACACGTCAAAAAGCCGAAAGTTTCAAACCAGAAAATGCGTTTTCTGACCCATGCTGAAGCTAACGACTTGCTGGCCGAACTGAAAGAACGGACCCCCCAGCTTCACGACATGGCGCTTTTGTCTTTACGTACTGGCTTAAGGGCCGGGGAAATTTTCAAATTGCAATGGGGGGACCTGGACTTTGAACGCGAACAAATGCTTGTTCGTGGCAAAGGGGGCCGTGACCGACACGCTTATTTGACCCCTGAACTTAAGGGAATGCTGAAAAGGCAACCCAGGGCCGAAAACAAGCCTTCGGAACTTGTCTTCAAAAGCCGCAAGGGTGGAAAGATAAGGGCCGTTTCAAATGCTTTTGACCGTACGATACATAAACTGGGACTGAACGACGGAATAACTGACCCCAGACACAAACTGACATTTCATAGTTTGCGTCATTCTTTCGCTTCCCAACTGGTGGAAGCCGGAATTTCCCTTCCTGTGGTGAAAGAACTTCTGGGACATTCAACGTTGAAAATGACAGAACGTTATTCACACGTGGGGCCGGGGCTGGCAAGAAAAGCAATGTCTAGCCTTGACGCCGCCGCGAAAGCTTCCAGGACAAAAGGAAAAGTCCTTCCTTTCGACAAGGCCGCCGGGGGTGAAGGGTGAAAATATACTTTCGCAATATGGACGGGAAGCAAGCCTTGTTTGCTGAAATTTTCGGGACTCTGTACCGCTTCAATTCTAAGGACCATTATTCCGAAATTCCAGGGGAACCGCTTTCCTGGGGTGAAGTCAATTCCAGGCTTAAGGGCCGCTTGTCCGCTATGCACTTTCTGGACGTGGACGCTGACCAGGACGCCGCCGAAGGGGAAGCAACCCTTCGAATTCCTGACCCTGAAACATTGTGGAAATGGACCGACGCCGACGCATGGAAAAAAGCACTTTCACGGGTGGAAGCGCTGGCCGACACTTCAGAACAATTCCAGGCTTTCGCTAACTGGTGGGAATACTTACGACGTTCTGAAACATACCGCCGCGACTGTGAAGCAATGCGGGACCGCTTAAGCGCTGACCCAGGGCTGAAATGGGCCGCTTTTACGGGGTGGATACAACACGCTTATTACTTCAACTATTTCCTTTCGCATGGACAAAAGACAATTCCTGAAGAAGTCTTTCCCCCTGGGCAGGCTGAAGCCTTTTTTCATTCCTTCCGGGGACTTCAAGCCGAAAGGCTGAAGCTTTGCCGAACCTGGGACCTTCCCTTCCAAGATCACCTGCCTTTTTTGTTCCCTGAACGGACCGGGACGAAAGAACTTCTTACTTCCTTTTTCGCTACTTCTGAAGACGTTAGCGCGCCGCCGCCGCCGCCTGTCAATTTCAGGCTGAACGAAAAGCCGCTTCCCGCCGATATTTCATTTTTCCCTTTCAAGACACAAGGGCGCTGGAAATGGGCTGGCTTTGCCTTCCCCTGTGACCACAAGACCGCTTCAAGCATAGCAACCGCGCTTTTTCAGTCACGCCTTCCCGTGACAAACTTCGAATTCAAAGAAAAGCTGAAGACCTGGGGGAAAAGCGGGGTGAAGTTTCGAATTGCCGCGGACTACGACGGGAAAGGGAAGCCGGAAAATGAATTTCCCCAAACATGGGAAAACGCTACTGGCATAATTTCAAATTATGTTCACCTTGACTTTTTTGAATTCAAAACCTGGGGCAACCGCCGCCGCCTGGACCCCCTGACCCTTAAGCGGGAAATTGCCGCCTTTGACAAAGAAACAAACCTTGACGCTGAACTGTGGCCTGGGCTGGCCGGGGAAAGCCTTTCGGCTGCAAAGTCACGGGCAAGGCGAACCGCTAAAAAACGCATTTCACAAATAGAAAAAGCCGCTGAAGAACGCCGCCTGACCCTTAACCCCGCCTTGACCCCTGAAGCATAAAAAATGCCTTCCAGGGGGCCTTTTCTGGGCGAAAACAACCCCTTCCTGAACCTTTTCACGTCAATACTTCCGACCTTCCCACTTCCAGACATTAACACTTAAGAACCGCCTTTTTGCCTTTTTCCGTCCGCTTAACTGTTAATATAAGCGCCTGAAATTTATGGACATTTCCCTTTTCCATGCTATGCTTCCCAGAACTTCAACGGGAAACATAACTTCAACAAGGGGGAAAACCCATGGATACAAAAACCTTTCGCGAAATGGCCGAAAAATGGCCGTCAACCGTGGTGGCAAGGGGACAGGTGAAGACCTTCACCGGGGGCGCCTTGTCTGGAAAGACCGTGGCGAACGCTGACAGTCAAGGGAACGGGCCTGAAGGACGTTTCAAGGTGGGCCGTCAAACTGTGTACCCTGTGACCAATTTCATTTCCTGGCTGGAAAAGCGCTGTTCAAACTAAAAACGCGCCGGGGCCGACATAAAGCCGACACCGACGCGCTGACACAAGGAAGGGCTGAAAATGCAACGTAAAGACTGGAATTTTAATAACATACCGCCGGAACTGACGCAACTGAAACAATGGGTGAACTGGAAATATGCCTTCGACAAAAAGCGGAACAAATGGACAAAACCGCCTTGCAAGCCGAACGGAAACAATATGGACCCACACAAGCCGGGGAACTGGCTTTCCTTCCCCCAAGCTGTGGCCGCCTTCAAGAAGAATAAAAAGCTTGCCGGGGTGGGCCTTGTGCTGACTTCCGACCTGGGCCTTGTGGGAATTGACCTTGACCACTGCCTGAAGGACGGGACCCTGGAACCATGGGCCGCTGAAATAGTCCGCAAGGTGGGCAGTTATGCGGAAATTTCCCCTTCGGGTGCAGGAATACGAATATTTGTTCTGGGCCGCCTGCCTGGGGGCATTGACGGAAGGAAAAAGGGCAAGGTGGAAATGTACACTTCAGGCCGATATTTAACCGTAACCGGAACCCCGCTTCCAAAGGGGGCGCTATGCAAGGTATAATTGAAAACCAGGACGCCATTGACCAGGTTTTCCGTCAATACTTCGGACCCCCTGAAGCTGACCCCCAGGACGACGCCGGGGAAGGGCTGGCCGACGCTCTAATAATTGACATGGCAAAGGCCGCAAGGAACGGGGAAAAGTTTTCTGACCTGTGGGAAGGTGGACTTTCTGAACTTCCTTCACAAAGTGAAGCCGACCTTGCACTTTGCCAAATGCTGGCTTTCTGGACAAACAAGAACGCCGCGCAAATGGACCGCCTTTTCAGGGCTTCGGGGCTTTACCGTAAAAAGTGGGACGAAAGGCACGGACGCGACACCTACGGGGCGCTGACCATCCAAAAGGCGCTTGACCGTACGACCGAAACCTACACGCCGCGAAAGGGAAAAGCTGAAGTAGGGAACGACTACTTTCAGAACGACGCCGGAATTTTCTTCAGAAAACCCACAAAGGAAGGGCCTGTTTCCGTTCAACTGGCGAACTTCAACGCGATAATAACCAGCGAAACCGTACGGGACGACGGGCAAACAACGACAATATTTTTTGATATTGAAGCCAAGCTTCGGGGGCGGAAATACGCTTTCCCCCTTCCTGTGAACAAGTTTCAGGCCATGCACTGGCCAACGGAACAAATGGGCGCTGGGGCAATAGTCCAACCGGGGCCGACATATAAAGACCGCTTAAGGGTGGCCATACAAACGCTGTCAGGGGACGTTTCCAGGCATGAGGTTTTTGTCCACACTGGGTGGCGAAAGTTTCCTTCGGGCTGGGCTTACCTGCACGCTGACGGGGCGCTGGGGGCTGACGG
>PUKW01000152.1 GCA_003550665.1 Paracoccaceae bacterium
CCCGGAAATCCCCGAAATACTTCGTGATCGCCGCGGTCAGAGTCGTCTTGCCGTGGTCAACATGGCCGATCGTGCCAATGTTCACATGCGGTTTGTTGCGTTCAAACTTTGCCTTTGCCATCATGGCCTCCTGATTGCCCGACCCGGTCACCGCGCGCGGCGGCGACCTGCGGCGTCATGCGTATTTCTTCTGGATCTCTTCCGAGATGTTCTGCGGCACCGGCTCGTAGTGGGAGAACTGCATGGTGAAGTTCGCCCGGCCCGACGACATCGAGCGCAGCGTGTTGATGTAGCCGAACATGTTCGCCAGCGGCACGAAGGCGTTGATCGCCACCGCGTTGCCGCGCGGGTCCTGGCCGCTCACCTGGCCGCGCCGCGAGGTCAGGTCGCCGATGACGTTGCCGGTGTATTCCTCCGGCGAGACCACCTCGACCTTCATCACCGGCTCGAGAAGCTTGGCGCCGGCCTTGCGCAGCCCGTCGCGCATCGCGCTGCGGGTCGCGATCTCGAAGGCGAGGATCGAGGAGTCGACATCGTGATAGGCCCCGTCCACCAGCGCGACCTTGAAGTCGATCACCGGGAACCCCGCGAGCGGGCCGGAGTCCATAACCGACTTGATGCCCTTCTCGACGCCGGGGACATACTCCTTGGGCACCGAGCCGCCGACGATGCGCGACTCGAAGCTGTAGCCCTCGCCCGGCTCGGTCGGCATGATCTCGAGCTTGACGCGCGCGAACTGACCCGACCCGCCGGTCTGTTTCTTGTGCGTGTAGTCGATCTCGGTCTTGTGGGAGATCGTCTCGCGGTAGGCCACCTGCGGCGCGCCGATATTGGCCTCGACCTTGAATTCGCGCTTGAGCCGGTCGATCAGGATGTCGAGATGCAGCTCGCCCATCCCCTTCATGATCGTCTGGCCCGACTCGAGATCGGTCTCGACCTTGAAGGACGGATCCTCCGCCGCGAGCCGGCCGAGGCCCTGGCTCATCTTCTCCTGGTCGGCCTTCGACTTGGGCTCCACCGCGATCTCGATCACCGGGTCCGGGAAAGTCATTGTCTCGAGTACAACGGCCTTGTTGGGGTCGCACAAGGTGTCGCCCGTGGTGGTCTCCTTGAGACCGGCCAGCGCGATGATGTCGCCCGCGGCGGCCCAGTCGATCTCCTCGCGGGAGTTCGAATGCATCATCATCATGCGGCCCACGCGCTCGCGCTTGCCCTTCGTCGCGTTGAGCATCTGATCACCCTTCTTGAGGGTGCCCGAATAGATGCGCGTGAAGGTCAGTGTGCCCACGAAGGGGTCGTTCATGATCTTGAACGCAAGCGCCGAGAACGGGTCATCGTCCTTGGCCGAACGCGGGATGTTGCGCGTCTCGGTCTCGTCCTTGGGATCGAAACCCATATAGGCCGGGACGTCGAGCGGGCTCGGCAGGTAGTCGATAACGGCGTTCAGCAGCGGCTGCACGCCCTTGTTCTTGAAGGCGGACCCCGCGAGCACCGGCACGAAGGCCATCGCAAGCGTGCCCTTGCGGATCAGAGCGCGCAGGGTGTCGACGCTGGGCTCCTCGCCATCGAGATAGGCTTCCATCGCATCGTCGTCCTGCTCGACGGCGAGCTCGATCATCTTGGAGCGCCATTCCTCGGCGCTCTCGCGCAGGCTCTCGCGCACCGGCTGGCGGGTCCAGCTCGCGCCGAGATCCTCGCCCGTCCAGGTCCACTCTTCCATGGTGAGCAGGTCGATGATGCCCTCGAGCTCGTGCTCGGCGCCGATCGGCAGGTTCACCGGCATCGGCTCGGCGCCGGTGCGGTCCTTGATCATGTGCACGCAGTTGAAGAAATCCGCCCCGATCTTGTCCATCTTGTTGACGAACACGATGCGCGGCACCTCGTAGCGGTCGGCCTGGCGCCAGACCGTCTCGGTCTGCGGCTCCACCCCGGCATTGGCATCGAGCACCGCGATCGCACCGTCGAGCACCGCGAGCGAGCGCTCCACCTCGATGGTGAAGTCCACGTGCCCGGGCGTGTCGATGATGTTGAAGCGGTGGAACTTGTCCGTCGCCTGCGTGCCATCGTCCGAGCGCGCCCAGAAGGTCGTGGTCGCGGCCGAGGTGATGGTGATGCCGCGTTCCTGCTCCTGGCTCATCCAGTCCATAGTCGCGGCGCCGTCATGCACCTCGCCGAGCTTGTGGCTCTTGCCGGTGTAGAACAGGACGCGCTCGGTGCAGGTCGTCTTGCCGGCGTCGATATGCGCCATGATACCGAAGTTGCGGTAGCGCTCGAGGGGATATTCGCGTGCCATGGTCTCGTATCCTCGCAGCCGGGGTTACCAGCGGTAGTGGCTGAACGCCTTGTTGGCGTCGGCCATCTTGTGGGTGTCCTCGCGCTTCTTGACGGCGGCGCCACGGCTGTTGGCGGCGTCCAGAAGCTCGCCGGCGAGGCGCTCCTGCATGGTGTTCTCGTTGCGCTTGCGCGCCGCCACGATCAGCCAGCGGATCGCCAGCGCCTCGCGACGCTCGACACGCACCTCGACGGGCACCTGGTAGGTCGCGCCGCCGACGCGGCGCGAGCGGACCTCGACCGTCGGCTTGATGTTGTCGAGCGCCTCGTGGAACACCTCGATCGGCGCGCGCTTGAGCTTGCTCTCGACGCGCTCGAGCGCGTTGTAGATGATGCCCTCGGCGACGGATTTCTTGCCGTGCACCATCAGGTTGTTCATGAACTTCGTCAGCACCCGGTCGCCATACTTGGCGTCGGGGAGGATCTCGCGCTTTTCGGCGGCGTGACGACGGGACATCTGCGCTTCTCCTTACTTGGGCCGCTTGGCGCCGTATTTCGAACGACGCTGGCGACGATCCTTGACGCCCTGCGTATCCAGCACACCGCGCAGGATGTGGTAGCGCACGCCGGGAAGGTCCTTCACGCGGCCGCCGCGGATGAGCACCACGGAGTGCTCCTGCAGGTTGTGCTTCTCGCCGGGGATGTAGCTGATCACCTCGTAGCCGTTGGTCAGCCGCACCTTTGCGACCTTGCGCATGGCCGAGTTCGGCTTCTTCGGCGTGGTCGTGTAGACGCGGGGGCAGACGCCGCGCTTCTGCGGGCTCTGCTCGAGGTGGATCGACTTGACCCGCTTGACCTTGGGCTGCCGCGGCTTGCGGATCAGCTGTTGAATCGTCGGCATTCCGGTTCCCCGTGTTGCATCACGTTCATCTCGGCTCGCGCCGGAGGCGCGGATTGTTTCGGCTCGCGCCGGAGGCGCGGGAGTCGGGCGGCGTATCGCATCTGCACAAACGCCAAAACCGCCTTCGTCCCGCCTGAACCGGGACGATGCGGTGGGATTCCAGAGGATCGGGGCGGCCGGGCCCGGATCGTGACCACTCAGTATTTTGAACACCCGCCCGACGCAACGCGCCGGATCAGGCGGATAAGCGGCGTCTAGACAGAGTCGCGGGGCTTGTCAAGCGCCCCCGGCAGGGGCGCTGCATTACACCGCTCAGCGCAGGAACGGCGCGTCGTCGCCCCACAGCTCGGCGACTCGATCGTCGCGCCCGCAACTTTCACGGTAGAGGCTGTAGGCGGAAGACCGTGTGCGCGGGCCGAAACGCGTCATCGTGATCGCGCTCGAATTGGCATAGTTCTGGTGCTCCTCCTCGGCCTCATAGAACTCGCCGGCGTCGCGGATCGGGGTGACGACCTGCTCGCCGAGCTCGTTCTCCGCCTCCGCCTTCGCCGCCTCGGCACTGGCGCGCTCGTCCTCGTTCTCCACGAAGATCGCCGTGGTGTAGCTCTCGCCGCGATCGCAGAACTGGCCGCCCGCATCGAGCGGATCGATGGAGCGGAAGAAAAGATGCAGGATCCGGTCGTAATCGATCACCCCGGTGTCGAAGGTGATCTTCGCCGCCTCCAGATGCCCGGTGCCGCCCGAGACGACCTCGCGGTAGGTGGGGTTCTCGGTCTCACCGCCGATATAGCCGACGACGACATCCGACACCCCGTCAAGGCGGCGGAAATCCGACTCCACGCACCAGAAACAGCCGCCCGCGACGATCGCCGTCTCCGTCTGCGCCGCCGCCTGCGGCGCGCCGAACACCGCCGCGATTCCGAGCGCCGCGCTCATTGCCAGTCCACGCATCGCACATCTCCCCTTTTGCGCTCAAAGATGCGCCAGTGCCCGGCAAAGGCAAGCCCGCGCGGCGGCGCTCACGCAGCATTGAGGCTCAGCGCCCGAGCCGCCGCTCGCGCATCGCCAGCAGCCGCAGCCGCAGCGCGTTGAGCTTGATGAAGCCCTGCGCGTCGGCCTGGTCATACGCGCCGGCATCGTCCTCGAAGGTCACATGCGCCTCCGAGTAGAGCGAATGCTCCGACCAGCGGCCGACCGTGCGCACCCCGCCCTTGTAGAGCTTGAGCCGCGCGGTGCCGGTGACGTGGCGCTGCGAATGATCGATCGCGGCCTGCAGCATCTCGCGCTCGGGCGAGAACCAGAAGCCGTTGTAGATGAGCTCCGCGTATTGCGGCATGAGTTGGTCCTTCAGATGCGCCGCGCCGCGATCGAGGGTGATCTGCTCGATGCCGCGATGCGCCTCGAGAAGGATCGTCCCGCCCGGCGTCTCATAGATGCCGCGCGATTTCATGCCCACGAAACGGCCCTCGACAAGGTCGAGCCGCCCGATCCCGTGCCTGCCGCCGAGCTCGTTGAGCTTCGTCAGCAGAGCGGCGGGCGAGAGCGCCTCGCCATCGATGCTCACCGCATCGCCGCGCTCGAAGCCGATCTCGACGTATTCGGGCGCGTCGGGCGCGTCCTCGGGGTTGGTGGTGCGCTGATAGACATAGTCGGGCGCATCCTCGGCCGGATCCTCCAGCACCTTGCCCTCCGAGGAGGTGTGCAGCAGGTTCGCATCGACGGAGAACGGCGCCTCGCCGCGCTTGTCCTTCGCGATCGGGATCTGGTGCGCCTCGGCGAA
>PUKW01000057.1 GCA_003550665.1 Paracoccaceae bacterium
GCCCGCCGCCCAGCAGCAGCACTGCCGCCACGAGCCCCTCGAAGATCACCCAGAACACACGCTGCGAGACCGGGGCGTTGATCTTGCCGCCGGCGGTGATCGTGTCGATCACCAGCGAGCCGGAGTCCGAGGAGGTCACGAAGAACACGATTACCAGGATGATCGCGATCGTCGAAGTGAGCGCCGCGAGCGGCAGCTCCGAGAGCATCCCGAACAGCGACAGCTCTTCGTTGTAGTCGGCAATGACGAAGCCGTAGACGGCGCTGTCCTCGACGAGGGTGAGGACCTGTTCGATCGCGGTGCCGCCGAAGGCCGTCATCCACATCGTCGAGACGATCGTCGGAATCAGCAGCACGCAGGTGATGAATTCGCGCACCGTGCGCCCGCGGCTGACGCGGGCGATGAACATCCCCACGAAGGGCGACCAGCTGATCCACCAGGCCCAGTAGAAGGCCGTCCAGCCCTGCCGGAAGCTGTCATCCTCGCGCCCGACCGGGTTGGAAAGCGGCAGGACCTGGGTAAGGTAGGAGCCCAGATTGCCGAAAAAGCCGGTTACCAGCGCCATCGTCGGCCCGACGATGATGATGAACAGCAACAGCAGCCCGGCAAGGATCATGTTGAACTCCGAGAGCCGCTTGACGCCCCCATCGAGCCCGCGCAGCACCGACACCAGCGCGAGCAGCGTGATGAGCCCGATCAGGACCACCGCGGCCGTGATGCTGTCGCCGCTGATCGCGTCGATATCGAAGACATAGCCGATGCCCGCCGCGGCCTGCGTCGCCCCGTAGCCGAGCGACGTCGCCAGACCGAACAGCGTGGCGAACACCGCAACGATGTCGATCACATGGCCGACCGGGCCCCAGATCCTCTCGCCGAAGATCGGGTAGAACATCGAGCGCACCGTGAGCGGCAGGCCCTTGTTATAGGCGAACAGCGCCAGCGACAGCGCGACCACGGCATAGATCGCCCAGGGGTGCAGGCCCCAGTGATAGATCGTGGCCGCCATCGCCATCGCGCGCGCCGCCTCGACCGTGGCCGGGTCCGCAACCTCGCCATCCGTGAGGCCGAGATCACCACCCAGCGGCGCGTCCGCGCCAAAATAGAAGACGGGTTCGAGCACCCCGAAGAACATCAGACCGATGCCCATCCCGGCCGCAAAGAGCATCGCGAACCAGCCCGGATAGCCGTAATCGGGGGTCGCGTCCCGCCCGCCGATGCGCACCTTGCCGAGCGGCGAGACGAGAATGCCGAGGCAGACGAGCACGAAGATGTTGCCCGCCATGATCAAGACCCAGTCGAAGGTCCCGGTCACGAAGTCGCGCATCCCCACGAAGAGCGGCTCCAGCTGCGCCTGGAACGCCACGGTGAGGATGACGAACACCACCACGATGATCGCCGAAACCGCAAAGACGGGGTTGTGGAAGTCGAGTTGCAACGGCCCGATCTTCGGTTCGACATTGTCCTGACCGATTTCGTAATCGGTGTCGATGACGTCAGACGCGCCTTCCGGAGCCGGGACCGCCTCCGTCTCGGCTTCGCTGTCCTGTTGCTCGCTCATCACTGTCTCCCTTTGTTTGCAACGCTCTGCGAGCGCGTCCTCGTGCGCATCGGCACACGCCCGCTCGCTGCGCGTTTTCGCAATCGTCGGCGTCGCGGATCACCGCGATCCCGGTCGGGCGCATCACCGCACGACGAAGACCGAGGCCTCGGAATGCTCGGCGACCCAGCCGCCATGCGATGGCCAGATGTAGTCGGTCACGTTGGGCACATGGCTCGCCATCACGACGAGGTCCGCCCCGGACTCCTTCACGGCCGTCACGAGGGTCTTGTTGATATCGATCGCGGGATCGGTCGCGCTGTAGGATTTCGTCGTCGCCGTGAGCCCGTGCCGCGCCGCCTGCGCCTGGCCGAATGCCTCGAGCTTTTGGGCGAATTCGGTCGGGTTGCGTGCGACGGGCGACGGCGCCTCGGGGGTGACGCCGACATAACAGATCGGCGCGCCGTAATGCCTGGACAGGTCGGCAGCCGTCTGAAGCGCCTTTTCGAGCTGGTCGGCATGGGTGAGGTCGACCGGGACGAGGATCTTCTTGTACATCGGTTCCTCTTCTGTGAATTGCGGCGGTAATTTTTCGCCGTCTACGGGCACGCTATCATTCCGATCTTGGAGCGCAACCATGGCGACCGTCGCGCCTGCGCCTGAAAGCGACGAGCCTCGCGGACGCGTCAATGGCTAGCGCCGCCCGCGCCGGGGTCAATGCCGCAGCAACCCCGGCCACCCGGGCGTGTCGGCACGGCGCACCACCTGCGTGTGGATCGAGAAGACGACCGCGCCGCTTTCGGGCAGGCGCAGCAGGCATTGCCTCTCGGCGCGGATATAGGGCGGTGGTTCGGGCACGGGCGGGCGCGGATCGGCCTCGCGGCGCGGCTGATGCAATGCCGGGTCGGCGTAACCGAGCGCATTGGCCCGCCAGAGCGGGCGCTCCGGGTGCAGGACGTCGAACAGCCGCTGCACCCGCCGCGCAAGATCGGCGTCGTATACGGCGACCGGCGCGTGAATCCGGATCAGCGCGCGGCCCATCTTTTCCTCGAGCGTCCAGCTCGCCGGAAAGCACAGCACCGCCGCGGCGAGCACATGCCCGCCCCCGCCATCGGGCAGCATCACGCACAGATCCTCCTGGACCAGCCGGCCGAGCACCATGAGCGGCGCCCCGTCGCGCGCCACCCGCACACCGTCGGGCCGCGTCACGCGCGCCGGCCCGACATCGTAGCCCGGATCCGCACGCAGATGTTCAAGCACCAGCGCGCGCAGCTCCTCAGCCGCCGCCTCCGCGCGCGGCTCCATCGCATGGACGCGCCCGGGGATCGCGGCGAGGAGCCGGTCGCGCTCGGCCATCTGGGGCGCGAACGCATCGTCCCGCAAGAGCCACGCCGCCGGATCGAGCGGCTGAATCCCCGGCAGCCGCGCGCTGCGCGGGTCGCTCCACGGCGCAACATCGAGACGGGCGTTGAGAATGGCCGACATGGCGCGACGATAGGCCCGCCGCGCGCCGGGCGAAACCCCGCGCCTCCCCTTGCAAGCGATCCGCTCCGACGCCATGCTCGCGATTGACTGGAGGTTTCGTGCCGACCGAACGCTTCGACTTCACCGGCCATGACGGCCAGAGCCTGGCCGCTCGGCTCGAGTTGCCGGCGGGGCCGCATCGCGCCACAGCGCTGCTCGCGCATTGCTTCACCTGCGGCAAGGACAATCCTGCCGCCCGGCGCATCGCGCGCCGGCTCGCGGCGCGGGGCATCGCCGTGCTGCGCTTCGACTTCACCGGGCTGGGCGAATCGGCGGGGGAGTTCGCGCAGACCACCTTCACCTCGAACGTCGCCGATCTCGAGACGGCCGCCGCCGCGCTGGACGGGCGCGGCATGGCGCCGGAGCTGCTGATCGGGCACTCGCTTGGCGGCGCGGCCGTGCTGCGCGCGGCGGCGCGGATCCCGAGCGCGCGCGCCGTTGCAACGATCGGCGCGCCCTTCGACCCCGGCCATGTCACCCATAATTTCGCCGACGCGCTCGACCGGATCGACGCCGAGGGCGCAGCCGCGGTCGATCTCGGCGGGCGCACCATCATGGTGGGGCGCGATTTCGTCGCCGATGTCGCGGCGACGGAGCTGGAGCCCGCGATCCGCGATCTGGCAAGCGCGCTTCTGGTGATGCACGCGCCCCGCGACATGGTCGTCGGGATCGACAACGCGACCCGGATCTTCACCGCCGCGAAGCACCCGAAAAGCTTCGTCACCCTCGACGACGCCGACCACCTCGTCTCCGACGCCGCCGATGCCGACTATGCCGCCGGCGTCATCGCGGCCTGGGCGGCGCGGTATCTCGATCTTGGCGATGAGACACAGGAAGCGGCCCCGGAAGGCGTCACCCGCGTCAGCGAAGCCGACCCCGACGGCTTCCTGCAGGACATCATGACCGGGCCGCATCACCTCGTCGCCGACGAACCCGCCGCGATGGGCGGCACAGATCGCGGCCCGAGCCCGTACGGCCTGCTCGCCGCCGCGCTCGGCGCGTGCACGGCGATGACGATTCGCATGTATGCGCGCCGCAAGGGGTTGGAGCTTGCGCATGTCTCCGTCGATGCGACGCATGAGAAGGCCCACGCAATGGACTGCGAGGATTGCGAAAAGGGCGCGAAGATCGATGTGTTCCACCGCGTCGTGCGACTCGAGGGATCGCTCGATGACGCGCAGCGCGCGCGGCTTCTCGAGATCGCCGATCGCTGCCCGGTGCATCGCACGCTCGAGGCCCGCGCCGAGATCCGGACCGTTGCGGGCTGAGCCTCAGCGCCGCGAGCCCGGCTTGTCGAGATGCTTGCGCAGCTTCGAGGGGCCGGGCTTGACCTTGTTCCTGTAGGGGTTGCGATCCCCTTGCGAGCGCAGATGCAGCCGGATCGGCGTGCCCGGCATTTCGAAATCCGCGCGCAGCCCGTTGACGAGGTAGCGCACATACCCCTGGCCGAGCTCCTGCGGGCGCGAGCACATGACCACGAAGCCGGGCGGTCGCGTCTTGGCCTGCGTCATGTAGCGCAGGCGGATCCGCCGCCCGCCGGGCGCGGGCGGCGGATGCGCCTCGACCATCCGCGCGAGCCACTGGTTGAGCTTGGCGGTCGGCACGCGGCTGTTCCAGACATTGTGCGCCGACACGATCGCCTCGTGGAGACGGTCGAGCCCCTTGCCCGTGAGCGCCGACACAGGCACCAGCGGCGCGCCGCGCAGCTGCGGCAGGAGCTTCTCGAAATCCGCGCGCAGCCCCTTGAGCCGGGCCTGCTTGTCGTCGGCGAGATCCCACTTGTTGAGCGCGACGACGACGGCGCGGCCTTCCGACTCGGCGAGATCGGCGATGCGCAGATCCTGTTGCTCGAAGGGAACCCGCGCATCGAGCAGCACCACCACGACCTCGGCGAAGCGCACCGCGCGCAGCCCGTCGGCCACGGAGAGCTTTTCGAGCTTGTCGGTCACCCGCGCGCGCTTGCGCATCCCGGCGGTGTCGAAAATCCGCACCGGCGTGCTGTGCCAGTCGGCCGGCAGCGAGATCGCATCGCGGGTAATGCCCGCCTCGGGTCCGGTGAGCAGCCGGTCCTCGCCGATGACCCGGTTGATGAGGGTCGATTTGCCGGCATTGGGCCGGCCGATCACGGCGATCTGCAGCGGGCGTTCGGGCGTCGGCGCGAAGGACGGCGCGGCGCTCTCGTCCTCGGGCAGATCGACATCGACCGCGGGCGCGGTTTCGGCAACCGCGGCCTCGGCCGCATCGGCAAAGGGGCGCAGCCGGGTATAGATCTCGTCCATCCCCTCGCCATGCTCGGCCGATACCGCCACCGGCTCGCCGAGGCCGAGCGCATACGCCTCGAGCATCCCCGCCTCGCCCGCGCGCCCCTCGGCCTTGTTGACCAGCAGGATCACCTCGGTGCCCTGGCGGCGCAGGATCTCGGCGAAGACTTCATCCGTCGCGGTCACGCCGGTGCGGCCATCGATCATGAACAGGCACAGATCGGCCATGCCGATGGCGCGTTCGGTGAGCCGGCGCATCCGGCCGGGCAACGACTCGTCGGTGACATCCTCGAGACCGGCCGTGTCGATCACCACAAAGCGCAGATCGGCGAGCCGGGCCGCACCCTCGCGCAGATCACGCGTCACCCCGGGCTGATCATCGACCAGCGCCAGGCGCTTGCCGACCAGCCGGTTGAACAGGGTCGACTTGCCCACATTGGGCCGGCCCACGATCGCAACGCTCAATGTCATACCGCCCTCCAGAGCGGCGCTATAGCACCGCTGCGCGCTCAGCGATAGGCGTGCAGCGCGCCGTCGCTGGTGACGACATAGAGCACGCCGCCCACGACGATCGGCGCCGTCGTTGCCGAGGCGGGCAACTCGAGCCGCTCCACCAGCTCGCCGGAGACCGGGTCGAAGCCGCGCAGCACCCCGTCATTCGAGGTCACGATGAGCCGGCCGCCCGCGAGCACGGGCCCGTGATGGGTCACGATCTCGGAGCGGCGGTCCTCGTCGTCACTGCGATAATGGGGCAGCTGCACCTGCCAGACCTGATCGCCCGAGGACTCCGAAAGCCGCGTCAGGCGCCCCTCGTCGGTGAGCACGAAGAGCGATCCGCCCACCGGCCAGACCGGCCCGGTCGCCCCCTCGTCGGCGGTCCAGCGCCGCTCGCCGGTCTCGATGTCGAGTGCTGCGACGCGACCGCTGTGATTGCCGACATAGGCGGTATTGCCATCGATCACGGGCAGCCCGAGCAGCCCCGGAATACCCGAATGCGCACGCCCCAGCCGCTGTCCGGCGACGGTCGTGGCCCAAAGCTCGGCGCCGCCGTCATTGAGCGCGCCCGTCACCGCGCCGGAGGGGAACGGAAAGATCGTCGTCCCGCCGCTGACGGCCGGGCTCGAACCGCCGGCGATCGTCGAGGAGCTCGGCGTGCCCGGCAGCTGCCAGCGCACGCGGCCATTTCCGGCATCGAGCGCCCAGGCCGAGCTGTCGGCGGCCACGACATAGAGGCTGTCGCCCGAAATGGTCGGCGCGGCGGTCACCGGGGCGTCGAAGCGGTGCGACCACAGCTCGTCACCCGTCCGCGCGTCGAGCGCGGTGACGCGCCCGAAGCCCGTCGCGACGTAGAGCCGGCCATCCGTCACGGCGAGGCCGCCACCCGATGCGTCGTCGCGCCCGGCATAGGACGGGGTGAGATCGGCCTGCCAGAGGCGCTCGCCGTCGGTGCTCGTCGCGGTCACGGTGGCGCGGCTGTCGAGGGTGAAGATGCGGCTGTCCTCGGCGACGGGCGTCGCCGTCAAACGGTGACGCCGCTCGTCGCCGCGGCCGATATCCGCGCTCCAGGCGCGCGACAGGTCGGCGCCGAGCTCGGGATGGGTGATGCGCTGCTGCGCGGAGCCACGCGGATGGCTCCAGCTTGCATGGTTCACCGTGGCGGGCAGCGAGATCGGCTCGGCGCGCTGTTCGGCCTGTTCGGCGACGGTCGGGTCGAAGGGCGCGCGCGGGTCGAAGCGATCGCCCTCGAGGATGACGTCCTCCTCGCAGGCCGCGAGCACCGCCAGCGCCGCGAGCGCCATGGCTGTCCGGGTCAATATCACCGCTCTCGTCCCCTCTCGCCTTCGCTCGCGCGCCGCATCTTTGCGTGCGACATCGCCGCGCCGCCGTCAGCTCTGGGGCTGCGGATCGGCGCCGAGCGCTACCATCAACTGTGTCGCACGCCGACGCAACCCCGCCGTCGCATCCGCGCCGTCCATGAGCGCGCGCAACGTCTCGATCGCGGCCTCGTCCTCGCCCTGTTCGATCTGCAGGAGGGCAAGCTGCTCGCGCGCGAGCGCGCTGAAGGGCTGACCGGATTCGGCGAGCCCGCGCAGGGTCGACTCCCGCTCTTCCTCGGGCATGTCGGAGCCGAGGATCATCACCCGCTTGAGCATCGCGAGCTGCTGGTAGCGCTGCCCGGCATCGCCGGCGGTCTCGACATCCTCAAGCGCGGCCAGTGCGGCCTCCGTGTCGCCGGCCTCCGCCGCCTCGCCGGCCTTGAGAAGCCCGAGCACCGCCGCGCGCCGGCCATCGGCCTCGATCGCGGCGAGCGCCTCGGTGCGCGCTTCGAGATCGTCAGCTTCCAGCGCCGACAGCACCGCGTTGCCGAAATCCTCCGCCGCGGCCCGATCCTGCGCCTTGCGCCACTCGTTCCAGGCCGCCGCGCCGAAGCCGACGATCAGCACCAGCCCCACGATCCAGCCATAGCGGCGGACCCAGCCGAAGAACCTGTCGCGGCGCAGCTCCTCGCTGACCTCGTTGATGAAACTGTCCGGGTTGCTCAAGACGCCCTCCGATCGCTTGCCCCCTCTTAGCCCGCAAGGGCGCCCGTTGCCAAGCCCTTGACCGGGCAGCGCGGGGCCCATTGCGGCGTCGCCGCGAAAGGTTTAATCTGAACGGTAGAGTTTAGCGTATGTCACCCGGTGGCACGCTGCAGGCAGGTCGCTGCGCGGCCGCGCCGTATGTAAAGGATGACCCCTGAGAGGGCGTGATGCGTCTGTCTTCGCTCCTTGCCGCCGCCGCGGTCGTGGCCGCGCTGTATGTCCTGATCCTCGAACGCGAGGCGCTGATGGCTTTCGCCGTCGGCGGCGACGTGGCCGAGGAGGAAACGCCCGAAGAAGAGGAGCCCGCCCCGCTGGAGCGCACCGTCAGCGTGGTCGCGCGCGATATTGCCCGCGCGCCGGTCGAGCAGACCGTGCTGATGCGCGGGCGCACCGAAGCGGCGCGGCAGGTGAACCTGCGCGCCGAGACCGGCGGGCGCGTCGCCGCCGAGCCGCTGCGCAAGGGCGCCGAGGTGGCGCAGGGCGATGTCCTCTGCCGCGTCGACTCGGGCACCCGCGAGGCCCAGTTCGCCGAGGCCGAGGCCCGGCTTGCCGAGGCCGAACAGGAGCTGCGCGCCGCCGAGGGGCTCTCCGAGGGCGGATTCGCGGCGCAGACCCGCCTGATCGCGGCGCGCGCGGCCAAGAGCTCTGCGGAGTCCGCGCTCGCCGCCGCCGAGCAGGAGATCGACCGGCTGTCGATCCGCGCACCGTTCGACGGCATCCTCGAGACCGACACCGCCGAACTCGGCGAATTGCTGCAGCCCGGGGAGCTCTGCGCGACGCTCGTTCAGCTCGACCCGATGCGCATCTCCGGCTTCGTGCCCGAGGCACGGATCGACCGCGTCGCGACCGGCGCGCGCGCCGGCGCGCGGCTGCCGGGCGGGCGCACCGTCACCGGTGAGGTCAGCTTCGTGTCGCGCACCGCCGATCCCGAAACCCGCACTTTCCGCGTCGAGATCACTGTCGACAACCCGGACGGATCGCTGCGCGACGGCCAGTCCGCCGATACACTGATCGAATCCGAGGGCGCCGAGGGCCACCTCGTGCCCGGCTCCGCGCTCACGCTCGACGATGAGGGCCGTGTCGGGCTGCGCATCGTCGATGGCGACGATCGCGCCGCCTTCGCCCCGGTCGAGATCATCCGCGACTCCGCCGAGGGCGTCTGGGTTGCCGGGCTCGACGAGACGGTGCGCGTGATCGTGACCGGGCATGAATATGTCAGCGAGGGCACGCGGCTCGACGTCACGCGGCGCGAGGACGATGCCGACCCCGCCGACGCGGACGACCCGATCCTCGATTTCGACGCTGTCGAGGACCGGCTCGAGGCGCTGCCCGAGCCCGGCCCCGAGGCGGGCGAGCCCGCGCAATGACCGGCATCGTCGACTGGGCGGCGAGCCATGCGCGCACCGTGCTTGCCTTCATCGCCGCGACACTGGTCGCCGGCGGGCTGGCCTACACGCAGCTTCCCAAGGAAGGCGAGCCGGATATCGACGTGCCGGCGCTGTTCATCTCGGTGCCGTTTCCAGGGATCTCGGCGGAGGACGCCGAAAGCCTGCTGATCGAGCCGATGGAGGACGAGCTCTCCGATCTCGACGGGCTCGAATCGATGACCGCGACGGCGTCGGAGAACTTCGCCGGGATCGTGCTCGAATTCGAGTTCGGATGGGACGCGACGGCGACGATGGCCGAGGTGCGCGACCGGATGGACCGCGCCGAGGCGGATTTTCCGGATGGTTACGAGCGATACCAGATCGACGAGTTCAACTTCTCCGAGTTTCCCATTCAGATCGTGTCGCTTTCGGGCGATGTGCCCGAGCGCACGCTGCTGCGCGCGGCGAGCGAGATGCAGCGCGCCGTGGAGGGGGTCGACGCGGTGCTCGAAGCCGAGATCGCCGGGCGGCGCGACGAGATGCTCGAGGTGATCGTCGATCCCCTGAAGCTCGAGTCCTACAACCTGACGGCGGGCGAGCTCATCAACGTCGTCTCGCAAAACAATCAGCTCGTCGCGGCGGGCGAGCTCGAGAGCGATGCCGGCGCCTTCTCCATCTCGGTGCCCAGCGCCTATACCAGCCCCGAGGATGTCTATGCCCTGCCCGTCCGGGTCAGAGGCGACAGCGTCGTGACCATGGGCGACATCGCCGATATCCGGCTGGCCTTCGAGGATCGCGAGGGCACCGCGCGCTTCAATGGCGAATCGACCGTCGCACTGCAGGTGGTGATGCGCAAGGGCTTCAACCAGATCGACACCGCCGCCGAGGTCCGCGAGACGGTGGCCGGCGTCGAGGCAGGCTGGCCCGACGAGCTGCGCGAGGCGCTCACCGTACAAACCTCGTTCGACCGCTCGCGCAATGTCGAGGCGATGGTCTCGCAACTCGAGGGCTCGGTGCTCACGGCGGTGGCGCTGGTGATGATCGTGGTGCTCGCGGCACTCGGGGTGCGCCCGGCGATGCTTGTCGGGTTCGCGATCCCAACCTCGTTCTTCCTGTGCTTCCTGCTTCTGGGCATGATGGGGGTGGCGATCTCGAACATCGTGATGTTCGGGCTGATCCTGGCGGTGGGGATACTCGTCGACAGCGCCGTGGTCGTCGTCGAATACGCCGACAAGCGCATCAACGAGGGATACTCCCCCACCAAGGCCTATGTGCTGGCCGCCAAGCGCATGTTCTGGCCCATCATCGCCTCGACCGCGACGACGCTGAGCGCATTCCTGCCGATGCTGTTCTGGCCGGGGGTCGCGGGCGAGTTCATGGGGATGCTGCCGGTCACGCTGATCTTTGTGCTCTGCGCGTCGCTGGTGGTCGCGCTGATCTACCTGCCGGTGATCGGCGGGGTGACAGGGCAGCTGGCGCAGCACTTCGCGCAGGCGAGCACCGCGCTGCGCCGCCTGCCCTGGCTGTTGCGCGCGGGGCTCGGATTCGGGGCGCTGTGGCTGATGTTCGCGGGCGCGATGCAGACGCTCAACCCGGCCTATATCGCCGGGGCGGCCCCGCAGATCGGCTGGCCATGGCTGCCGGGGTTGATCCTGTTTGCGCTCGCGGCGATGGCCGCGGCGATCACGCTGGGGGCGCTGCGCCCGCCCGCGCCCGAGCGCGCGGTACAGGTCGGACACCGGCGCACGTCATTCGGACGTTTCATCGGCGCGATCGTGCGCAATCCGCTGATGCCGGTGCTCGTGATCCTGGCGGTGGTCGCCTTCGTGGTCACCACCTTCAGCTATTACGGCGACAACAATCGCGGCGTGGAGTTCTTCGTCGACACCGAGGCCGAGGACGGCATCGTCTATGTGCGCGCGCGCGGCAATCTCTCGCTGTCGGAGAAGGACGCGCTGGTGCGCGAGGCCGAGCAGGTCACGATGGAGACCGATGGGGTCGCGTCGGTGTTCGCCTTTGCCGGCGAGGGCGGGCTCAACTCCAACACCGGGGGCGCGCAGGCCCCGCTTGACGCCATCGGCCAGGTGCAGTTCGAATTCACCCGTTGGGAGAGCCGCGCCGGCGAGCCCGGCATGGACGGCAACAGCATCGTCGACCGGCTCGAGGAGCGGCTCGACCGCATCCCCGGCATCGAGACCGACATCCTGATCCAGACCGGGGGTCCCGGCGACTCCAAGCCCGTGCATCTGCGGCTCAAGGGCGAGGATCTCGATGCGCTCACCGAGGGCGTGGAGTCGGTGCGCGCGCGCTTCGACGACACCGAAGGGCTTTTCGACATCGACGACACGCGCAGCCTGCCCGGCATCGAATGGCGCATCGATGTCGACCGCGAGCGCGCCGGGCGCTTCGGCACCGATGTGGGCACCGTGGGCGGCATGGTGCAGATGCTCACCCGCGGCATCCTGCTCGACACGATGCGGCTCGAGGGCTCCGACGACGAGATCGAGATCCGCGCCCGGCTGCCGCGCGAGGACCGGCTGCTCGACAGCCTCGATTCGCTGCGCCTGCAGACCGAGGCCGGGCTCATGCCGCTGTCGAACTTCATCACCCGCGCGCCGGTGGCCGAACTCGGCCAAATCGAGCGTGTGGACGGGCAGCGCTATCTCGATGTGCGCGCCGATGTGCGCCCCGGGCTCGAGACCGAGGACGGCCGCCCGATCAACGCCAATGAGCGCATCGAGAGCCTGACCGACTGGCTCGAGGCCGAACAGCCCCTGCCCGCCGGCGTCGAGTGGAGCTGGGAGGGCGATCAGCAGGACCAGCAGGAAAGCACCGACTTCCTGATCACCGCCTTCGCAGGCGCGCTCGCGCTGATGTTCATCATCCTGCTCGCGCAGTTCAACAGCTTCTACAACTCGGCGCTCGTGCTGCTGGCGGTGGTGCTCTCGACGGCGGGGGTGCTGATCGGGATGCTGGTGATGGACCAGACCTTCTCCATCATCATGACGGGGACGGGGATCGTCTCGCTCGCCGGGATCGTCGTGAACAACAACATCGTCCTGATCGACACCTATCAGCAATATGCCCGCTACATGCCGCGGCTCGAGGCGATCGTGCGCACCGCCGAGGCCCGCATCCGCCCGGTCCTGCTCACCTCGATCACCACCATCGCGGCGCTCACGCCGATGATGCTCGGCATTTCGGTCGATTTCGCGAATGGCGGCTATTCCGTGGACAGCCCCACGGCGCTGTGGTGGAAGCAGCTCGCGACGGCGGTGGTGTTCGGGCTCGGCATCGCGACGCTGCTCACGCTCATCCTCACGCCGTCGCTTCTCGCGGTTCGGGTCTGGGCGGGCCTCGGAGCATATGGCTCCGTGGCGCGGCTCAAGGCGCTGTCGCTCGGCCCCGACAGCGCGGCGGCGCGGGATCTGGCGCTCGCACGCGAGATGCGCGCGCGGGGTCTGCCGCTGATCGTCTGGGAGGATGAGACCGCCGAGGACGCGCCGCTCGACACGCTCACGCCGCTGCCACGAGCGCCCCTGCGGGCGGCGGAGTGATGGCAGGGCGGGAGAGTGGCGCGGTTGACGGGGCTCGAACCCGCGACCTCCGGCGTGACAGGCCGGCACTCTAACCAACTGAGCTACAACCGCGCGTGAGGGGTTGATTAGGCCAAGTGGCCGGGGGCGTCAACGCAAAAAATATCGCAACAGCAGGATCGCCGCGGCGCCGTTTCGCAGGCGGATGGAGGTCTGAGCCTGCGAGTTTTCGCGGCAATGACGCGGGTGACTCGGCGCGAGCACGCGACCTCCGGCGTGGCAGGCGGGCAAGCTGGAGCGCGCGGCGTGACTCGCCCGCGCCGGTTTCCGGCGCGGGCGATTGATCAGCGCGCGTAGGGGTTGCGCGGGCCGCGATCCTCGGAGAGCGTCGGGCGCGCGCGCTCGACAAGGGCGGTGATCGCGTCGGCGAGGTGCTCCTGGTCGATCGCGTGGTCGCCGCGCGCAAGCCGCAGCTTGTGCGCCTCCATCAGAACATCTCCGTGGCTGTGCCCCTCCGGCGGCTCGAACCGGTAGGAGGCGATCTCGATTAGCAGGCCGAGCGGGTCGGGAAAGTAGATCGAGTCCATGAAGCCGCGATCCTTCGGGCCGCTGTTGGGCACGCCGCGCTCCTCGAGCCGGGCGGTGACCTGGCGGAACGTCACCTGCGAGACCGAGAAGGCGAGGTGATGCACCGCCCCCGGCGGCGTCGCCTGTCGCTTGCCCTCAGGGCGGCGCGACTCGTTGGTGAAGATGGTGATCAAGCGGCCGTCGCCCGGATCGAAATAGAGATGATTCTCCTCGGGTACGTCGAGATTGGGCTGCTCGAAGATGAAGGGCATGCCAAGCACTCCCTCCCAGAAATCGATCGAGGTCTGGCGGTCGGCGCCGGTGAGGGTGATGTGATGGACGCCTTGGGTCTGGATTTTGCGCATGGTGTTTCTCCGTTCCGTCTGGACAGGATATGGAGTGTTCACCCATGCAATGCCACCCGGGCACCCGCGCAGCGTTCGTGCATTCATGCACAGATCAGCGCATGCCCAGCCCCGCCTCGACACCCGCGCGCACATCCGCCTCGCAGCGCGCCGAGAGCGCCTTGCGGCCCTCGAATTCGGACACCGCGACGGGATCGTGAAACACGATCTCGGCGCACCCCTGCCGCGACGCGGCCAGCACCTGCAGCAGATGCGGCCCGAAATCCATGTCGCCCCACCAGCCGTAGAAACGCGGATCCACCCCCTCGGGTGCATGATAGACGACCGAAACGGGCTGCACCCACAGCGCCAGGTCGTCGTGAAAGAGTGCTTCGAACAGCGCCGTCTTGAAGGGCAGCACGCGCTGCCCGTCGGTGCTCGTGCCCTCGGGAAACAGCACCAGCCGGTGCCCGGCGCGCAGCCGCCCCTTCAACAGCGCGGTCTGATCGCGCGCCTCGCGCCCGGCGCGGTTGATGAACACCGTCCCCGTCGCCCGCGCCAGCCAGCCGATGCCGCCCCAGCCCGCGACCTCGGACTTGGCCACGAAATAGACCCGCGCGCAGGCATTGATCGCGAAGATATCGAGCCAGGAGCAATGATTGGCCACGATCGGCCCGCGCGCCGTCATCGGCCGGCCCACGGCGCGCAACGGCAGGCCGATGATGCGAAGGGCGCCGCGGCAGACGAATTGCGTGATCCACGGCGTCACCGGACGGTTCACGCCGCAAAGCGGCCGTTCGACGAGGCGCACGAGCAGAAAGACCACGAGGCTGCCATAGACGACGACGGAGAGACACGCCCCCCGCAGCCCCGCGCGCAGCCACCCCGCCGCACCGATCCGGCGCCGCGGCGGAGGCTCGTCGGAGCGCCAGGTGCTGCTCATCGCCCGCGGCCTTGCCCGGCGTAATAGCCGCGGTGGCGCTCGGACATGCGCGTCGTGTCCATCAGCACGCAGACATCGACCGTGTTGAAGGCATGATCGATATAGGCCCCCTCGCCCACGAACCCGCCGAGGCGCAGATACGCCTTGATCAGCGCCGGCGTCGCCAGCATCGCCGCGCGGCGGTCGAGGTCCTGGGGCGGCAGCAGGTCCATGCTCTGGAAGTGCTCTTCGCGCACGCGCACCCGCAGCGCCTCGGGGGCGAGATGATGGTGGTGCAGCCAGGCCAAAGGCATGCGCAGCCGGTCGAGATCGGTGCCGTGAAAGCTCGCCACGCCGAACATCACCTCGATATCGCGGGCGAGCACGTAATCCGCCAGCCCGTTCCAGAGATGAAACATCGCCGTGCCGCCGCGATAGGCACGATGCACGCAGGAGCGGCCCAGTTCGAGAAGCCTGCGCCCGCTCGTCTTGAGGATGGTGAGGTCGTATTCGTCCTCGGTGTAGAACTGCCCCGCCTCGGCGGCGCGCGCATCCGTCAGGAGCCGGTAGACCCCGACAACGTGATCGAGTGCCTCGGCATCGCGGCGCTTGTCGACGAGCGCGAGGTGATCGAAAAAAGGGTCGAAGGCATCGCGCTCGAGACGCGCCGCATGATCCACGAGCGGCCCATCGCCGCCGAGTTCGGCCACGAAGACCTCGTAGCGCAGGCGCTGCGCCGCGAGGCGGTCCGCCTCAAGTGTCGCCAGGCGCAATTCGAAATGACGCTCGTCTGCCAGCATGGGCCCTGCCCTGTCACGCGTGGCTCCGCCCCGTAGGTCAGCCCCGCTCATGTTGCAACATTCCCGGCCACTGCGCTGCTTTTGCACCCGCTCGGGTTGTGGTAAACGGCAATGATCCGCTCAATCCTGAAGGACCGGAACGAGAACGACCCGCGCGCCATCGATGACAATCTTGCCCGACTCCTCGAAATTCACGGTGATCCGCGTGCCGATGATGGACTGGATCTGGCCCTCGCCCCAGTCCGGCGCGCCGGGGTGGCGCACGATCATTCCCGGCTCCAGGATCACGTTTTCGTCGCGCATCGCGCACTCCCTGTGAAGAGGCCCCGCATTGCCCCGTAACATACCCGATCTCGCCGCGCTCATCGGATCGCGCATCTGCCACGACCTCGTCAGCCCGCTCGGCGCGGTCGGCAACGGGGTCGAGCTGCTCGCTGCGACCGGCACCGCCCCCACCCCCGAAGCCGAGCTGATCGCCGATAGCGTCGCCGCCGCGCAGGGGCGCATCGCGGTGTTCCGGATCGCCTTCGGCCCGGCGCGCGACGACCAGACCATCGAGACCCCGGCCCGGCGCGAGATCATCGCGGGGCTGCAGGGCAGCGGTCGGCTCACGGTGGATTGGACCCCCGAGGGGCCGCTGCCGCGCCCGGCGGCCAAGCTCGCCGCGCTGTTGATGCTGTGCGCGGAGACCGCGCTGCCGCGCGGCGGGCAGATCGCCGTGATGCAAGAGCGCGACACCCTGCGGCTCGATGCCGAGGGGCGGCGGGTCACCATCGACGAGACGCTGTGGCCGGTGCTCAACGGCAGCCTGGCCCCGCAGGATCTGCGCGCTGCGCATGTGCAGTTCCCTCTCGCCGCGCAGGAACTCGCGCGGCAGGGGCGGCAGGCGGCGGTCCTGTCCACCGAAACGACCCTCCAGATCACCTGCTGAGCTCAGCCGCGCACCGTCCCGTCGCCGGTGACGAGATACTTGAAGCTCGTGAGCTGCTCGGCGCCGACCGGGCCGCGCGCATGCATCCGGCCCGTGGCGATGCCGATCTCGGCGCCCATGCCGAACTCGCCGCCATCGGCGAACTGCGTCGAGGCGTTGTGCATCACGATGGCGCTGTCGAGCCCGTCGAGAAAGCGCGCGGCGGTAGCGGCGTCCTCGGTCAGGATCGCCTCGGTATGCTCGCTGCCATGGGTGCGGATATGCGCCATGGCCTCCTCGACATCCGCGACGATCCGTGTCGCGATGATCATGTCGAGGAATTCGCGCCCGAAATCGTCGGGGCTGGCCCGCACCGTGCCGGGCAGATGGTCGAGCCCGTCACCCGCGCGCACCTCGACCCCGGCGGCCACCAGATCGGCCACGATCCGCGCCCCGAGGGTATCGGCCACGTCACGATGGATGAGCAGGCATTCCGCCGCCCCGCAGATCCCGGTGCGGCGCGTCTTGGCGTCAAGCACCACGCGCCGCGCCTTGTCCGGGTCGGCGGCGGCATCGACATAGACATGGCAGATACCCTCGAGATGGGCGAAGACGGGCACCCGCGCCTCGGCCTGCACGAGCCCCACGAGCCCCTTGCCGCCGCGCGGCACGATCACGTCGATCACCCCGGTCATGCCGAGCATCTCGCGCACGGCGGCGCGGTCGCGCGTGGGCACGAGCTGGATCGCGTCCTCGGGCAGCCCGGCGGCGCGCAGCCCCGCGATCATGCAGGCATGGATCGCGCGCGAGGAATGAAAGCTCTCCGAGCCGCCGCGCAGGATCACCGCGTTGCCCGATTTCAGGCACAGCCCGCCCGCATCCGCCGTCACGTTGGGCCGCGACTCGTAGATCACGCCGACCACGCCGAGCGGCGTGCGCACCCGCTCGATATGCAGCCCCGAGGGCCGGTCCCAGGCCGCCATCACCTGCCCGACGGGGTCGTGCTGCGCCGCGATGGCGCGCAGCCCGGCGGCGATCGCGTCGACGCGCGCCGCATCGAGGGCGAGCCGGTCGACCATCGCCGCCGAGAGGCCCTTCTCGCGCGCCGCGGCGAGGTCGGTTTCATTCGCGGCGAGGATGTCGTCGCGCGCCGCGATCACGGCCTCGGCGGCGGCGCCGAGCGCGCGCGCGCGTTCGGCGCCCGCGGCGGTGGCGAGCACGGCGCTCGCGGCGCGGGCCCGCGCGCCGATGTCGCGCATGAGCGGGGGAATGTCGGCAGCGTCGGTCATAGCACCATGTCGTCCCTGTGAATGAGCGCGGCGCGGCCCGGATAGCCCAGAATGGCCGCGATGTCACCCGAGCGCCGGCCCTTGATGGCGCGCGCCTCGGCAGCGCTGTAGCGCACCAGCCCCTGCCCGAGCCGGCGGCCGTCCGGCGCCGTGATCGCCACAGCGTCTCCGCGCCCGAAGCCGCCCTCGACCGCCGTGACCCCCGCCGGCAGCAGCGAGCGCCCCTGCGCCAGCGCCGCCGCGGCCCCGTCATCGATGCGCAGCGCGCCCCTCTCCTTCATCGCGCCGATCCAGCGCTTGCGCGCGGCCTGCGGATCGCCCTCAGCGGCGAAGAGCGTGGCCCGTGCGCCCTGCCCGAGCGCGCGCAGCGGGTGCAGCGCCGCCCCCTCGGTGATCACCATCGCGCAGCCCGCCGCCGTCGCGGCCCGCGCGGCCTGCAGCTTGGTCTTCATGCCCCCGCGCGCGAGGCCCGAGGCCGCATCGCCGGCCATTGCCTCGATCTCGGGGGTGAGCGCGGCGACATGGGGGATCTGGCGCGCGGCCGGATCGCTGCGCGGATTGGCGGTGTAGAGCCCGTCCACATCCGACAGCAGCACCAGCAGATCGGCCCCCGTTGTCACCGCGACCTGCGCCGCGAGGCGGTCATTGTCGCCGTAGCGGATCTCGTCGGTGGCGACGGTGTCGTTCTCGTTGACGATCGGCACCGCGCCGTGGGCGAGCAGGGTCTCGAGGGTGGCGCGGATATTGAGATAACGCCGCCGGTCGGTGGTGTCCTCGAGGGTGACGAGAAGCTGCGCGGCCCGGATCCCGTGCGGGGCAAGCGCCGCTTCATAGGCACGCGCGAGCCGGATCTGCCCCGCCGCCGCCGCGGCCTGGCTCTGCTCGAGCGGCAACGGCCCCTCCGCCAGCCCGAGCACCCCGCGCCCCAGCGCGATGGACCCCGACGACACCAGCACCACATCCGCCCCCCGCGCGCGCAGCGCCGCGACATCGGCTATGAGCGCCGTGAGCCAGTCCTCGCGCAGCGCGCCATCCGCGACTAGCAGCGCCGAGCCGATCTTGACGACGACGCGCCGCGCCGCGCTCAGGGCCTCCACGGCGCCTCCTCCGGGGGCTCGGCGGGCGCGCGCGCCGCATCGACCCGTTCGGCCAGCGCGCGAAGCACCGTCTCGACGCCTTCGCCCGACACCGCCGACAGCGCGAGCACGGGGCGCCCGGCGGTGGCTTCGAGCGCGGCCAGGCTCTCGGCGCGCAGCTCCGGCGTGAGCGCATCGACTTTTGAGAGCGCCACCACGCGCGGTTTCTCGGCAACGACGGGGGAGTAGGCCGCGAGTTCGCGGTCGATGACCCGGTAATCGGCGGCAACATCCTCGGCCGTGCCATCGACGAGCTGGAGCAGCACCGCGCAGCGTTCCACATGGCCGAGGAAGCGATCCCCGAGCCCGCGCCCCTCGCTCGCCCCCTCGATCAAGCCCGGAATGTCGGCGATGACGAGTTCGCGCCCGTCGATGCCCACCACGCCGAGATTGGGATGCAGCGTGGTGAACGGGTAATCCGCGATCTTGGGACGCGCATTCGAGGTCGCGGCGAGGAAGGTGGACTTGCCCGCATTGGGCAGCCCCGCGAGGCCGACATCGGCGATCAGCTTGAGCCGCAGCCAGACCGTGCGCTCCACGCCCTCCTGGCCCGGATTGGCGCGACGCGGGGCCTGGTTCGTGGCGGTCTTGAAGCGCGCATTGCCCCAGCCGCCATTACCCCCCGCGGCAAGGCAGACACGCGCGCCCGGCTCGGTCAGATCGGCGATCACCGTCTCGCCGTCCTCGTCGAGGATCTCGGTGCCCACGGGCACGCGCAGCGTGATGTCTTCGCCGCCGCGCCCGGTGCGGTCCTTGCCCATGCCGGGGCGGCCGTTCTGCGCGAAGAAATGCTGCTGATAGCGAAAGTCGATCAGCGTGTTGAGCCCCTCGACGGCCTCGGCCCAGACATCGCCACCGCCGCCGCCATCGCCGCCATCCGGGCCGCCGAACTCGACGTATTTCTCGCGCCGGAA
>PUKW01000350.1 GCA_003550665.1 Paracoccaceae bacterium
CCGCAGGGCAGGAGGCGGAAATAATGCAGCAGCTTGCGCGAATCGAACGCCATGCGATGGCTCGTCCAGCCCTGCGCGGCGCGCTCCTGCGCGCTCAGCGGCCGGGTGACGAGGATCGTCGAGAGCACCGGCAGCGTGCGCCCGCCGATCCAGGGCGGGATGTCGTCCGAGCTGTAGCCGTTTGTCGCGATCAGCACCCGGTGCGCGCGCAGCGTCCCCGACGCCGTCGTCAGCCGCCAGTCCGCCCCCTCGCGGGCGAGGCCGGTCACGAGGCTGTCGCCATGGATGCGCGCCCCGGCCGCGGCCGCGGCCTGCGCCAGCCCGATCGTGTATTTCAGCGGATGGATCGAAAAGCCCTCGGACGCGATCTTGGCGCCGTGGAAGGTCGGCCCGTCGATCCCGGCCGCGCGCAGCGCGTCACGCGGGACGAGTTCGAGGTCTCCGGCCTCGGCCTCGCGCTGGAAACGGGCCCAGTCACGCGGCCGGTGGGCGAGGCAGACCTCGCCGTCGGGACCCCGATCGGCGTCGATGACATAGCGGCGCAGATTGTCGTCGACGCGCGCGATACCGGCCTTCTGAAAGGCGCGGAACTCCGCGGCAGCCTCGGCGCCGAAGCGACGTTCGAGCGCGGCATCCGACAGTTTCGATCCACCCAGACAGGCGAAGCCGCCATTGCGCCCCGAGGCGCCCCAGCCAGGCTGCCCGGCATCGAGCACCGCCACATCCGCGCCATGCACCTCGCGCAGCTCGAGCGCCGCGCTCAGCCCGGCATAGCCCGCGCCGATGATCGCCACATCTGCGCGTGCCTCGCCTTTGAGCGGCGCACAATGCGGCGGCTCCGGGGCGCTCGCGCGCCAATGGCTGTCGGGCCAGACGGTCGTGTCATAGGCTTCGGGCTCGTAAAGGCGGCGCATCGGGGGCTCCGGGGCTGGTCATTGCGGCCCGTGTGGCTACTGTGGCCGGTGCAAAGGGTCAAGGCGGGCGCACCGCACGGGGGAGAGATGGCACTCGAGGACGCCAAGCACGAGGTCGATACGGCCTTCACCCGCGAATCGCGGCGCGGCATGGCTTACGAAAATACCTTCGGCGGCGCGCCGAGCTTCCTGCGGCGCAGCTACACCAAGGACCTCGCCGGGGTCGATCTCGCGGTGACGGGGGTGCCCTTCGATCAGGCCGTGACCAACCGTCCGGGCACCCGGCTCGGCCCGCGCGCGATCCGCGAGGCGAGCGCGATGCAGGTCTTCGACGCGCCCTATGGCTGGGGCTTCAGCCCGCTCGAGGAGTTCGCCATCGTCGATTACGGTGATGTGGCCTTCGATTACGCGCGCGTGCCCGACTTTCCCGCCGCGCTGGGCGATCATGTGCGCTCCATCCTCGCCGCGGGGGCCGGGTGCATCGCGCTGGGCGGGGACCACTCCATCAGCCTGCCGATCCTGCGCGCCCACGCCGAGCGCCACGGCCCGCTCTCGCTGCTGCAGTTCGACGCCCACACCGACACCTGGGCCGATGACGACCCGATGCGCATCGATCACGGCACGATGTTCTACAAGGCCGTCAAGGAGGGGCTCGTGGACCCCGCGCGCTCGGTGCAGGTGGGGATCCGCACTGACAATCCCGACACGCTCGGCTTTCACATCCTCGATGCGCGCAGCGTCCATGAGGCGGGGGCGGCGGCCACGGCGGTGCGGCTTCGCGACATCCTCGGCGAACACCCCGT
This sequence comes from Paracoccaceae bacterium, assembly GCA_003550665.1. GTDB lineage: Bacteria > Pseudomonadota > Alphaproteobacteria > Rhodobacterales > Rhodobacteraceae > Alkalilacustris. The sequence goes on from PUKW01000350.1 coordinate 1,718, forward strand.
CTATCTGAGTTTTGATATAGACGGACTCGATCCGGCCTATGCGCCGGGCACCGGCACGCCGGTCTGGGGCGGGCTGACCTCGGCGCAGACGTCCATCATACTGCGCGACCTGGCCGGGATCAACCTCGTGGGCGGCGATGTCGTCGAGGTCAGCCCGCCCTTTGACCCGACGGGTGCCACGGCGATCGCGGGGGCGCATGTCGCGATGGAGCTCGTCTGTCTCTATTGCTGGCGCCGGCGCATGGCGGGGTGATGCGGATGGTCTTCATTGCCCTCGGCCTGCTGGCGCTCGCGGCGGTCGCGTCAGTTGCCTATGTCCGTCTCGCGCCCAACCCGCCCGAACGCTGGCATGTGGATCCGGCCGCCGTGACGCCGCCTTCGACCCCGAATTTCCACCTCATCCGCCCCGGCGAGGGATCCGTTTTCGCGATGACGCCCGGGGCGCTCGCGGCGCGGCTCGACGATGTGGCGCGCGATGGCGGCGCCGAGCGGCTGGCGGGATCGCCGGAGGCGGGGCATGTGACCTATATCACGCGCACCCGCTGGATCGGCTTTCCCGACTTCACGAGCATCCGCGTGCTGCCTGCCGAGGACGGCGCGACCGTCGCGGCCTTCACGCGGGCGCGCTTCGGCGTCTCGGACATGGGCGCCAACCGCGCGCGGCTCGAGGGCTGGCTCGAGGCGGTGCGCGACGGCGGGCCTTGACCGCGCCGCGGCATTGGGCAACACCCCCGCAATGGTGCCGCAGGACAAGCTCGAGCAGATCGTGCAACGCTTCCAGTATCTGGAGGCGCGGCTCGCCGAGGGGGCCGACCCGGGCGATATCGCCGCCCTCGGGCGCGAACATGCCGAGCTGCGCCCCGTCGTCGCCGAGATCGAGGCCTGGCGCGCCCTGCACACGCGCATCGAGGAGGCCGAGGCGCTGCGTGACGATCCCGAGATGCGCGCGCTCGCCGAGGAGGAGCTCGAGACGCTGCGCGCCGAGCTGCCCGCGCGCGAACAGGCGCTGCGCCTCGCGCTCCTGCCGCGCGACGCCGCCGATGCGCGCGCCGCGCTGATGGAGATCCGCCCCGGCACCGGCGGCGAGGAGGCCGGGCTCTTCGCGGCCGATCTTCTGCGCATGTATCAGCGTTATGCCGAGGCGCGCGGCTGGCGCTTCGAGATCATCGAGATGCAGGGCACCGAGATCGGCGGGGTGCGCGACGCCGTGCTGAGGATCGCCGGCGAGGGGGTCTTCGCGCGGCTCAAGTTCGAGTCCGGCGTCCACCGGGTGCAGCGCGTGCCGGTCACCGAGTCGGGTGGGCGCATCCACACCTCGGCGGCGACAGTCGCGGTTCTGCCCGAGGCCGAGGCGGTCGATGTCGAGATCGATCCGAACGATCTGCGCATCGACACGATGCGCGCCTCCGGCGCCGGCGGCCAGCATGTCAACACCACCGACTCGGCCGTGCGGGTCACGCATCTGCCCAGCGGCATCGTGGTGACGAGTTCCGAGAAATCCCAGCACCAGAACCGCCGTCTCGCGCTCGAGGTGTTGCGCGCCAAGCTCTTTGATCGCGCGCGCCGCGACGCGGACGCCGCGCGCGCCGCCGACCGGCGCGGGCAGGTCGGCTCCGGCGACCGCTCCGAGCGCATCCGCACCTACAATTTCCCGCAGGGCCGCGTGAGCGATCACCGCATCAACCTGACGCTCTACAAGCTGGAGTCGGTGATGCAGGGCGATCTCGACGAGATCATCGACGCGCTCATCGCCGACGACCAGGCGCGCAAGCTCGCCGAGCTCGAGGCGTGAGCACGGCGCGTGACGTGCTTGTGGCGGCGGTGGCGCGGCTGCGCGCGGCCGGGGTGCCGGATGCGGCCGGGGATGCGCGCCGGCTCATGGCGCATGCGCTCGATTGTGCCCCCGCGCGTCTCATGCTGGTCCTGCCCGAACCTTTGCCCGGGGTCGCGGCCGCGCGCTTCGAGGCCGCCATCGCCGCCCGTGCTGCGCGCCGCCCCGTCGCGCAGATCATCGGCGCGCGCGACTTCTTCGGCCGCCGCTTTCGCGTCACGCCCGATGTGCTCGATCCGCGCCCGGAGACGGAGACGCTGGTGCGGGCGGCGCTCGAGGTGCCGTTCGCCACGCTCATCGATCTCGGCACCGGGTCGGGCGCGATCCTCGTGACGCTGCTTGCCGAGCGGCCCGAGGGGCGCGGGATCGGCACGGATCTGTCGGCGGCCGCGCTCGGGGTGGCGCGGGAGAATGCCGCCGCGCTGGGCGTGCAGGACCGGGCGCGCTTCGTGTGCGCGCACTGGTATGAGGGCCTTGCCACGCGGGCGGATCTGATCGTTTCGAACCCGCCCTATATCGCCACGGCCGAGATCGCCGGGCTCGACCCGGAGCCGCGCGATCACGAGCCGCGCATGGCGCTCACCGATGGCGGTGACGGGCTCGCCGCCTACCGGGCGATCGCCGCCGGTGCGCGGGCCCATCTATGCGCGGGCGGCCGGCTCATGGTTGAGATCGGGCCGACGCAGGCCGAGGCCGTGAGCGCCCTGATGCGCGGCGCCGGGCTGCGTGACATCGCCTTGCGCCGCGATCTGGACGCGCGCGCGCGGGTGATTTCGGCGCGCGCGCCGTGACCGGATGCCGCGGTATGCGCAAATTTCCGCGACCGTCTCTGTTTTCGCTTGTAACCGTGCGCGCAAAATGTTTTGTCAATGCAGGCGGGTGAACGTCAAAGTACTGGTTCCCCGCACTGGAAAGCCAGAAAGCATCCGGACCAACCCTTTGAGCGCACGATAACGTCGCGCGTCACGGGTCCGGGACAAGCCAAATCAGGGCTGGAAAAACGACAATATGAGATCATCCAAGTCACGCTCGCGTTCGAAGTCGAACCGCCCGCGTCCGATGGGCAACATCGTCAACCGTGTCTTTGACTCCTCGGGTCCCGAGAGCAAGGTGCGCGGCACGCCGCAGCAGATCATCGACAAGTATCAGGTGCTCGCGCGGGATGCCCAGCTGTCCAATGACCGCGTCGCGGCGGAAAATTTCCTGCAACACGCCGAGCACTATACCCGCATGCTCTCGGAGGCGCAGCGCGAGGCCCGCGAGGCCGAAGCGCGGCGCGAGCCGCAGCAGGGCGGGCAGGGTCGCGGCAAGGGCCAGGACGAGCAGGGCGGCGGCCAATCCGACGCCGCGCAGGCCGAGGACGGCGACAGGAGCTCCGAAACGCCGCAGCCGCAG
>PUKW01000145.1 GCA_003550665.1 Paracoccaceae bacterium
AGACAGACCACGGTTCGCGGCGAATCATGATCGGGGCGTTTGCTGTCGTACAGCTGGATGCTGGCCGCGGTCTTCCTGTCCTTCATCTGGCGGCAATTCCTTCAGGCGCGCGGGGTTCGGGTTGGTCACCCATAGAACCAATCCTCCATTTCCGCGAAATCGGAACAGATGCGGGCCTGCTGTGGCTTTGTCAGGGCTCGCATGTATTCGAAAACGATGTCTGCGGAGATCGTGTTACCCCGCGTATTCGCGTAGCGCAGTTTGTCCATGACCGCATATTCGAGCTGAAACTCCTGCCCGACATGGGCGAAGATGCGCTCCATGCTGGCGCGGGCATTCAGCGTCAGGTCTTCGAGTCCGACCGAGGCTATGCGCCCGGCGCGGCGCGGGTCGTCGCGCGCGGCCAGCCAATGTCGGTAGCTTGTCCGGGTATAGCCCCGCTTGGCCGGCATGTATTCCTCGTACCAGCTGTCAAAATCGCTGGACTTGGCGCGCTTGAAGTCCGACGCCACCATGGCGCGCGGATCCTTGTGCGTGATGATGAAGGGCACGTCGCAGCGGGCCATGCACTGGTCGAGATGGGCGATATAGCGCGGGGTCTTGTCGAAGATTGCCGCGGTCTCCGGACCTATGGCGGAGCTGGCCTGTTTCAGGCGGCAATAGAATTCAGCATGGTCGGCTGCTGCGCAGCACTGTTCCAGCGCCTCCTGGCTGATCCCCCATCCTTTCAGCATGTTCGGTGCAAAAGGCGTCAGTCGTGTGAACTCCGCCGGCCGCGCGCACATGAGCACCCCGACCTCGAAACCCGAATCCAGCCCGGGCACCTGGCGGAACAGATCAGAGACCAGTGTCGTCCCGCTGTGCTCCATGCCGCAAATGACGAATTCCAGGCACATCGTGACAGCCTTGATCAAGTATCATCAAGCGACGTGCAAGACCCTGCGCCCGCCGTGGATGAGGGCCTTTCGCCGGCGCTCATGGACACGTTCCAACCGCTCTCACAATCGCTGCCAGAATCGAAACTGGGGTCTGCGTCGCATGGCGTGCCGCGCGCTGTCAACGCCGGATCATTTTCCCGTCCCCGGGTGCCGCAGAGCCCGGCCGTTTCCGGTTCCCGCATTCTTCTCCGGCGGACCCGGGCGGTTGTCGAGCAGCGTCGGCCGGCCACGGGCCAAAGGCGGATCACGCGAACACAAGTCGTTGCGATTGATGAAGACCCTGCCCTGCAGCCCCGCTGCGGTCATCGACGCACGGGCGCCACGCCACTTCGGGACAAGGGGCGCGCCATCTGCGCCTCGCTCAGCCAGGAGCGATCACGCATGTCACCGCTCGCTCTGGACCAGTGACCCACCCGCTCGCGACCGCAACAACGGGACCTGACCTAGACCGTCTTGTCCTCGTAGGGACACAGATCGCGGATCAGGCAGGCGCCGCAGGCGGGCTTGCGCGCCTTGCACACATAGCGGCCATGCAGGATCATCCAGTGATGCGCGTGGCGCTGGAACTCTGCGGGGATGTTGTCCTCGATGGCGCGCTCGACGGCGAGCGTGTCCTTGCCGGGACAGATCCCGGTGCGGTTGCCGAGCCGGAAGATATGCGTGTCCACCGCCTGCGCGGGCATCCCCCACCACATGTTGAGCACCACATTCGCCGTTTTGCGCCCCACGCCGGGCAGACTCTCGAGCGCCGCGCGGCTTGACGGCACGGCGCCGTCATACTGCTCGGCGAGGATGCGCGACAGCTTCATCACGTTCTTCGCCTTGTTGCGAAAGAGCCCGATCGTGCGGATATGCGCGATGAGCCCCTCCTCGCCGAGGGCAAGCATCTTCCCGGGCGTGTCGGCCACATTGAAAAGCTCGCGCGTGGCCTTGTTGACGCCGACATCCGTGGCCTGCGCCGACAGCGCCACCGCCACGAGCAGCGTGAAGGCGTTGACATGGTGCAGCTCGCCGCGCGGCTCGGGTTCGGCCTCGGCGAAACGGGTGAAGATCGCGTGGATCGTGTGATAGCCGAGCTGGCGCGCCATGGCCGCGATATGCCCCAGCCCCGCCGGGCCCGCAACCCGCGCGATTGCGCAGCTTCCGGGTCGCGCGGCGCGCGCGCGCCGGCTAGAGCTGCGGCGACGACATACCAAGGAAAGCCCGATGCCCGGACCCGACGCCTATCACTACCAGGTCATCCTGCGCGCGCTCGACGAGATCGACGCTGCCTCCGCGCCGCTGTCGCTCGACGATCTCGCCGCCCGGCTCGGGATGAGCCCGGCGCATTTCCAGCGCGTCTTCAGCCGCTGGGTCGGCGTCTCGCCCAAGCGCTACCAGCAGTATCTCGCGCTCGACCATGCCCGCCGCCTCCTGCGCGCGCGCCACAGCGCGCTGGAGACGAGCGCGGCGGCGGGGCTGTCGGGAACCGGGCGTCTGCACGATCTCTTCGTGACCTGGGAGGCCATGGCGCCGGGGGCCTATGCGCGCGCCGGGGACGGGCTGGAGATCCGCTGGGGCTGGACGGCCTCGCCCTTCGGCCCGATGCTCGCCATGGCGACGCAGCACGGCCTGTGCGGGATCGGCTTCGCGGGCGCGCAGGCTCCGGACGCAACCTTCGCCGACCTCGCGGCGCGCTGGCCGGCGGCGCGGTTTCGCGAGGACACCGCCGCGATCGCGCCGCTGGCCGAGGCGGCGCTGGCGGGATCCGGCGCGCGGCTGCATGTCTTCGGCGGCCCGTTTCAGCACAAGGTCTGGGAGGCGCTGCTTCGGGTGCCGGACGGGCGGGTGACAACCTATGGCGACATCGCCGCCGCGATCGGGCAGCCGGGCGCGGCGCGGGCCGCGGGCACCGCCGTGGGACGCAACCCGCTGGGCTGGGTGATCCCGTGCCACCGCGCGCTGCGCCGCGACGGGGCGCTCGGGGGCTACCACTGGGGCGTGCCGGTCAAGCGCGCCATGCTGGCCTGGGAAGCCGCCCGCCGCGATGCCGAGCCGGCGCAACCGCGCCCATAGCGCGCCGCCCGCGTCGGCCCGCTGGCGGCGGCACCTGCGTCGTGGTATCATTCTTTCTCAACAAGCAACATGCCGCGAAACGGCAATTTACCGATGAGGCACGGCCCATGACATTCAGACTCCCCCTGCTCGCCGCCAGTGCCGGCGTGCTCTTTCTGGCAGCATGTGACGACCCGATGACCGGACAGACCGACCGCACCCGGACCGGTGCGCTCGCCGGCGCCGCGATCGGCGGAGTCGTGGGCGCGGGCACCGGCGATGGCGGGCTGCAGCGCACGGCGATCGGCGCGGGCCTCGGTGCCGCCGCCGGCGGGCTCATCGGCCAGCAGCTCGACCGCCAGGCCGAGGCGCTGCGCCGCGAGATGGGCGATGACCGCATCAACATCGAGAATACCGGTGAGGAACTCATCGTCACCCTGCCCCAGGAGATCCTCTTCGCCACCGACAGCGCCGAGGTGCGCCCGGATCTGCGCCGCGACCTGCGCGCCATGGCCAGCAACCTCAACCAGAACCCCGGCAGCCGCGTCCAGGTGATCGGCCACACCGACAGCACCGGCGCCGCCGCCTACAACCAGTCCCTGTCGGAGCGGCGCGCGAACTCGGTCGCCAACGTTCTGCGCGACGCGGGTGTCTCGAACAGCCGGATAACGGCCGTGGGGCGCGGCGAGGATCAGCCCGTCGCCACCAATCTCACCACCGAGGGCCGCGCCCAGAACCGCCGGGTCGAGATCATCATCCGCCCGACGCAGGCCTGATCACGCAATGCGAAGGCCCGGCCCCCGAGGGGACCGGGCCTCGTCACACAGACATGCCACGCGGCTTCAGTGCAGCCGTGTCTCCACGTCGCGGATCGATTTCTCGATCAGCTTGTTGGCGCTGTCAGCAGTCATCTGCCCGGCGATCACATCGCCCGCCGCGGCAACGGCAATCGACGCCGCCCGGTTGCGGATCGCGCGGATTGCGGCAGCTTCGGCCGAGGCGATCTGATCCTCCGCCGACTGCATCCGCCGCGCGACCGAGCGCTCGAGCTCGGCCTGCGCCTCGCGGGCCGACTGCGCCGCCTCTTCCTTCGCCTTCTCGACGATGCGATCGGCCTGCGCCTCGACCTCCTTTTGCTTGCGCTCATAGGTGGCCAGCAGCGCCTGCGCCTCCTCGCGCAGCTTTCGCGCCTCGTCGAGATCGCTGCGGATGCCCTCGGCGCGCCCGTCGAGCCACTTCGTGATCAGGGTGTGAACGCCGAAATACCACAGGATGGCGCCGAAGATGACGAAGGAGATCGCCACGACCATGTCGGTATTGTAAAGCGAAAAGAACGGGTAATCTCCGACCGCGAGTGCCGGCGTGGCGGCGCCCGCCGCCGCGAGTGTCGCAATAATGCGCATCATGCGGCGTCTCCCCGGTTGACGCGAGCCTTCACGGCAGCGTCGATCGTGGCGGCATCGGCCTCGCTTCCCATCGCCGCGAGAACCGATTGCGTGGTGTCGCGGGCGACCTCGTGGACGATGTCCTCCGCGCTCGCGCGGATTTCACCGATGCGCTTTTCGGACTCTTCCTGCTTTGCGGCGATCTCTGCGTCGGCCTTGGCGATGGCCACGTCGAGCTCGGCGCGCATCTCGGCCTTGGCGCGGTCGATGATCTTGTTGGCTTCCGCGCGCGCATCCGCGAGCGCCTGCTCATAGGCCTTTTCGGCCTCGGCGGCCTTGGTCTTGAGCTCCTCGGCGGCGGCAAGATCGTTGGTGATGGTCCCGCTGCGCTCGGCGAGCACGGTGCCGATGCGCGGCAGCGCTACGCGCGAGAGCACGAGATAGATCACGACCAGCGCGATCACCAGCCAGAAGAGCTGGTTGGGGAAGGTCGCGAAATCGAGCTGCGGCATGCCCGCTTCCGCGCCGTTGGCTTCTGCTTCCATGACGTCCTCCTGCG
>PUKW01000214.1 GCA_003550665.1 Paracoccaceae bacterium
CTGGCCTTTATCGACGAAACCTCGGTCAAGACCAACATGGCCAAGACCACCGGCTGGGCGCCCTGCGGGCAGCGCCTCGTCGATCACGCGCCGTTCGGGCAGCCGTCGGCCAGGTCTGCGACCTGTTCTCAGACGAGGAGTGCTAAAACTTCTTCAAGGCAGCAGGCTATGAGGCCGATTAACCTCGACACGCTCTAGAGCAGGTTGCGCAGGAGGGGAAACCGGTCCCGGGCGCATCGAACACGCGCCTTCAGTTCGGACGATGACGGGCTCCGACCTTTTGAAATCGCATGCTCAAAGAGCGCGAAACCGGTCCCCACTTTTGCGCAACATGCTCTATGGACGAAAATACTGGAACGCCGCCGACGCGCCCCATCCCGACACCAGCGCGAGGACCAGCGCCAGCAGCCCGTAGACAAAGGGCTGGTCATGGGCGAGGTTGTAAAGCCAGCGCTCCAGCCCGATCTTGCCGACCTCGATCTCGGTGTCGAAGCGGTCGATCACCTCGCCGTCGCGGGTGAGAAAGACGCGCGTGAGATACTGACCCTCGGTGAGATTGGCTGGCAGCGCGATGGCGGTGCGAAACAGCGTCTCCTCGTCGATTTGCACCGTCTCGTCGAGCTGCTGGTAAAGCCCCTCCTCGGTGCGCAGCCGGATCAGCGCATCGGTGAACGCACCCGCATCCATGACCCGCGCAGGCAACCCCATCGCGCGCACCGCGCTCGACACGCTGATGCGGTGGCGCAGATCCTCGGTGCTGGTGAGGACCTCGTTGAGCGGGCCGCTCGCGGCGACGGCGTAGAAGCTCGGCGCGGTGCTCACGCGCACCCCGTCGGTGTTGACCCAGATGCCGCCCACCCGCTCCTTGCGCCAGACCGTGGCGGGCGTCGTCGGCCCCTGGATCGCCACGATCACTTCGAGCGGGCCGGCATCGGGGACCACCTCGCCGTGGCGGATGGCGCCGAAAACGAGGATCTCGGAACCGTCGAACCCGGCCGTGATCGAGATGCGGTTCTGGCTCAGCCCGGCGATGACCTCGTCGCCGCGAGCGGGCAGCGCGGCAAGCAGCAGCAGGATCGGCAGGATCAGCGTGCGCAGTATCATCGGCCCCGCTCTACGGTTATGGAATAGGGCTCGGAGGGTTCGAGGACGAGGTCCGAGGCGATCTGCGCGGCCACGGCCAGCACGATGAGCGCGAGCAGCACGCGCAGTTGCTCGGCCTTGAGCCGCAGCCCGAGCCGCGTGCCGACCTGCGCCCCGACGACACCGCCGAGGATCAGGATCAGCGCGAGCAGGACATCGACCGACTGGTTCGTGGTCGCGTGCAGGACCGTGGTGAAGCCGGTCACGAAGATGATCTGAAACAGCGACGTGCCGACCACGACCTTGGTGGGCATTCCCAGAAGATAGATCATCGCGGGCACCATGATGAAGCCGCCGCCCACCCCCATGAGCGCCGCCATCACCCCCACGACAAACCCGATCACCACGGGCGGGATGACGCTGATATAAAGGCCCGAGGTGCGAAATTTCATCTTCATCGGCAGCCTGTGCACCCACAGATGCCGGTGCAGCCGCCGTGGCGGCGCGTCCGCGCGCTGGCTGCGGCGCAGCGCGCGCAGACCCTCGATCAGCATCAACGCCCCGATCGAGCCAAGAAACAGCACATAGGCGAGCTGCACGAACAGATCGAGCTGGCCGAGATCGCCGAGGACGTTGAACAGCCAGATTCCGACGGCCGACCCGAGGAGCCCGCCGCCCAGGAGCACCACACCCATGCGCAGATCGACGGTGCGCCGGCGCAGATGCGCGAGCACACCCGACACCGACGACGCCACGACCTGGTTGACCCCGGTCGCCACCGCGATCGGCGGCGGGATCCCGATGAAGAACAGAAGCGGCGTGATCAGGAAGCCGCCGCCCACCCCGAACATCCCCGACAGGATACCGACCACCCCGCCGATCCCGATGAGGGCGAAGACATTGACCGACATCTCGGCGATGGGCAAGTAGACCTGCATCCGGCGGGTATCCTGCGTAAGGCTTCCCGAATATGGCTCATTCAGCGTTTACGCAAGATGGACGCGCGCCATCACGATGGCGTCGACGGGCGCGCGGCCGGACCCGGCATAGTATCCTCGCCGCCGCCCGGCCTCGGCAAAGCCCGCCGCGCGGTATAGTTTGAGCGCGGGCGCGTTGTCCGCCGCGACCTCCAGAAAGAGACGCGCCGCGCCGCGCGCGGCCGCCTGCGCGAGAACCTCCGCCAGCAGCGCCCGGCCGAGCCCCTGCCGCCGCGCCGCCGGCTCCACCGCGATGGTCAGAAGCTCCGCCTCATCGGCCGCAACCCGCCCCAGCGCCGCCCCTCCACGCCGCGCGCAAACGAAGACCGCCGGGTCCGCCAGCAGCGCCGCGAACTCCGCCGCGGTCCAGGGGCGCGGGACGCCGAAGCACGCGGCGTGCAGCCGCGCCAGCGCCGCCGGCGTCACGGCAGGAGAACCGGCGGCGGGCTCGCGGCCGGGGCCGCATCGGGCGCGCGCATGTAAAGCGGCGCGGGGCGCGGGGCGGGCAGCGATGCGCGCGCGGCGATGCGGGAGATCGCAACGGCGAGCGGATCGCGTGGCATGCGGGCCTGTCCCCCGGTCTGTGCGGCGAGCGCCTCGGCGAGATGGCCGACGACATCGCGGCCGCTGCCGATCAGCGCTTCCGGCAGCGCCTCCGGCGCCGCTGTCAGCGGCGGCGCATCACCCGCCGCGAGATGGCACTGCCCGCGCCGCGCATCGATCGAGGCGAGCACCGTGCCCCCCTGCCCGTCGCGCAGCGCATCGAAGCCGCTCACCCCGATCGCCGGGCACCCGACGCCGAGCGCCAGCCCCCGCGCCGCCGCGACCGCGATGCGCACGCCGGTGAAATTACCCGGCCCGACGCCAACGCCGATGCGCGCGATGTCGCCCCAACGCATGCCCGCCCCGTCCAGAAGCTCCGCGATGAGCGGCATCAGCCGTTCGGCCTGCCCGCGTGGCATCGTCTCGAACCGCGCCGCGATCACCCGCTCGCCGGACAGCAAAGCGGCCGCGCAATGCGCGGCCGATGTGTCGAAGCCCAGCGTGAGGCCGTCAGTCGGCAACCGGGCGGACCTCGGAAACCTCTGGGATATAGTGGCGCAGCAAGTTCTCGATCCCGGCCTTGAGCGTCAGCGTCGAGGACGGACAGCCCGCACAGGCCCCCTGCATGTGAAGATACACGATGCCCTTATCAAAGCCGTGGAAGGTGATGTCGCCGCCATCCTGCGCGACGGCGGGGCGCACACGTGTATCGAGCAGGGTCTTGATCTGGCCGACGACCTCGGCATCGGGGCCGTCATGCGCGGCGTGGCCCACCGCCGAAGCGCCCGCCGCCCCATCGGCGATCACCGGCTCGCCGGCCTTGTGATGCGCCGCGATCGCCGCGATCACCGGATCGGTGAGCACGTCCCATTCGACCGCGTCGGTCTTGGTGACGGTGATGAAGTCCGGGCCAAGAAAGACGCCTGTCACCCCCTCGACCGCGAAGAGCCGCTGCGCGAGCGGCGAGCTCTCGGCGGCTTCGGGTGCCGGGAAATCGGCACTGCCCGCCGGCAGAACCTCCTTGCCGGGCAGGAATTTCAGCGTCGCCGGGTTCGGCGTCGCCTCGGTGCGCACGTTGAGCGCGTCGTCCTCCATCACCGGCTGGCCGGACTGGTAATGCTCCATGATCGCGCCGAGGATGGCCGGCTTGATGTGATCCCAGTCGATATCGTCGCGCTTGGTGACGGTGACGAAATCATTGCCCAGAAACACCGCATCTACCCCATCCACGCCGAAGAGCCGGCGCGCGAGCGGCGAACTGCCCGCCGTCTCGGCGCTCGGAAAGTCGGCGGTGCCGATCTTGAGCACGGGCTGCCCTGGCAGGAATTTCAGCGTCGCGGGGTTGGGCGTGGACTCGGTCTGAATGAACATGATGTGGCCTCCGTTCGTCGGGATATGCGACCGGGCCCGCGCCGAGTCAAGCCGTGGGGCCAAGCGCGCGCGCGCCGATATCGCCGCGCCATGCCGCGCCGGGCCAGTCGATCCGGCGCACCATCGCATAGGCGCGCTCCTGCGCCTCGGCGAGCGTCGCGCCGCGCGCCGTCACCCCGAGCACGCGCCCGCCATCCGTGACGAACTGGCCGCCGCGGCGCGCCGTTCCGGCATGAAAGACCATCCGCGCGCTGTCCGCCGGCGCATCCTCGAGCCCGGCGATCGCGTCGCCCTTGGCATACGCGCCGGGATAGCCCTGCGCGGCCATCACCACGCACAGCGCGTGATCCTCGGCCCAGTGGACGGCGCAATCGGCAAGCCGCCCCTCGGCGCAAGCCAGCATCAGGTCGAGCGCCTGCGCGCCCAGCCGCATCATCAGAACCTGCGCCTCCGGATCGCCGAAACGGACATTGTATTCGACGAGCCGCGCGCGTCCCTCAGCGATCATCAGCCCCGCATAGAGCACGCCGCGATAGGGCGTGCCGCGCCGGGCCATCTCGGCGATGGTGGGGCGGATGATCTCCGCGAGGACCTGCTCCTGGATCGCCTCGCTGAAAACAGGGGCGGGCGAATAGGCGCCCATGCCGCCGGTATTGGGGCCGGTATCGCCCTCGCCGATGCGCTTGTGATCCTGCGCGGTGCCCACTGGCAGAACCGTTTCGCCGTCGCACATCACGAAGAAGCTCGCCTCCTCGCCGGGCATCATTTCCTCGATGACGACCTGAGCACCCGCTTGGCCGAAGGCACCGGCGAACATCTCGTCGATGGCGGCGCAGGCCGCGTCCTCGGTCTGCGCCACGACCACGCCCTTGCCGGCGGCGAGCCCGTCGGCCTTGACCACGATGGGCGCACCGGCGGCGCGGATATGCGCCTTCGCCGC
>PUKW01000126.1 GCA_003550665.1 Paracoccaceae bacterium
CGCTGTTTCCGTTCCATGCCTGGCTGCCGCCGGCGCATTCGGGCGCGCCGGCGCCGGCCTCGGCGATGCTCTCGGCGCTGGTGCCCAAGGCGGCGTTCTATATCCTCCTGCGGCTGTGGTTTGAGGCCGCGCCCGACCTCGCCGCCCCCGGCGCGCTGGGGCTGATGGGCGCGCTCGGGGCGGTGGCGGTGCTCTACGGCTCGGTGCTGGCGTTCCGGCAGGAGCGGCTCAAGCTCATCATCGCCTATTCGACCGTCGCGCAGCTCGGCTACCTGATGCTGGTCTTTCCGCTCGCCGGTGGCCCGATGGCGGCGGAGCCCTGGGCCGAGCCCGCCCGCGCCGGCGCGATCTTTCAGGCCGTCAGCCACGGCCTCGCCAAGGGCGCGATGTTCCTGTGCGCGGGGCTGTGGATCATGGCGGTGGGGCATGACCGGCTCGAGGGGCTGCGCGGGCTCGCGCGGGCGACGCCGATGACGGCCTTCGCCTTCGCGCTCGCGGCGATCACGCTGATGGGGCTGCCGCCCTCGGGGGGCTTTACCGCGAAATACCTGATGATGACGGCGGCGTTCTCCTCCGGGCAGGTGATCTGGGCGGCGGTGATGGTGCTGGGCGGGCTGATGGCGGCGGCCTATCTCTATCGGCCCATGGCGCTCGTTTTCGCACGCGACATCCCCGCGGGGCTCACCCCTGTGCCGCGGAGCCTGCAGGCGATCCCGCTGGTGCTTGCGGCGACGGCGATAGCGCTTGGGATCGGCTCGGCGCTGCCCTATGCGCTCCTGCAGGTGGGCGCATGAGCGCAGCCCTTCCGGTCCTGATCCTGATGACCTCGCTGGTGCCCGCGGCACTGACCTTCTTTCTGCCCCAGGCGGCGCATGGCTGGCGCAATGGCCTCAATCTGGGCGGCGCGGTGCTCAAACTCGGGCTGATCGCGTATCTGCTCGCCGAGGTTGCGGCGGGGGCGGTGCCCGAGGCGCGGCTGCCGCTTGCGCCGGGGCTTTACCTCGAGCTGCGCGTGGATGCGCTGGCGCTGCTGTTCGTGACCCTCTCGGCGGCGCTGTGGTTTCTCACCACGGTCTATGCGATCGCCTATTTCGGCACCAAGGCGGAGCTGTCGCGGTTCTTCGGCTTCTTCAGCCTGTGCGTGGCCGCGACGACGGGCATCGCGCTGTCGGGCACGCTGATCACCTTCTTCATCTTCTACGAGCTGCTCACGCTGTCGACCTGGCCACTCGTGGTCCACAAGCAGGACGACAAGTCGCTGCGCGCCGGGCGCAGCTACCTCGCCTATTCGCTGCCGGGCAGCGCGGCGCTGCTGGTGGCGATCATCTGGCTCGAAAGCGCGGTGGGGCCGGTGGCCTTCGCCGCCCCGCCGGCGCTCGACGGGGTCGGCCGGGGCACGCTCATGGCGATCTTCGTGCTCTTCATCGCCGGGCTCGGGGTGAAGGCCGCGATCGTGCCGCTGCATGGCTGGCTGCCGGCGGCGATGGCCGCCCCCGCGCCGGTCAGCGCGCTGCTGCATGCCGTCGCGGTGGTCAAGGCGGGGGCCTTCGGCATCGTGCGCGTGATCCATGACGTCTACGGCATCGGGCTCGTGACGGAGCTCGGGCTCGGCGTGCCGCTCGCCACGCTCGCCTCGGTGACGATCATCTGGGGCTCGATCCGCGCGCTGCAGCAGCACGAGATCAAGAAGCGCCTCGCCTTCTCCACCGTCAGCCAGGTCTCCTATATCGTACTCGGCACGGCGCTTGCCGGGCCGCTCGCGGCGATCGGCGGGCTGGTGCATCTGGTGCATCAGGGGCTGATGAAGATCACGCTGTTCTTCGCCGCCGGGATCTATCAGGAGCGCGCGGGCATCGACCGCATCGATCAGCTCGACGGGATGGGCGCGCGCATGCCATGGACCTCGCTGTCCTTTTCGCTCGGGGCGATCGGGATGATCGGGTTGCCGCCGATGGCGGGCTTTATCAGCAAGATCCATCTGGGCATTGGCGCGGTGCAGTCCGACGCGGCCTGGGTGATCGCGGTGCTGGCGGGCTCGACACTGCTCAACAGCGCGTATTTCCTGCCGCTGATGTATCGCATGTGGTTCCTGCCACCCGCGGCGGATGCGGTGCGCGGCGACGGCGCGGCCGCACTCGTGGTGCCGGCGGTGGCGACGGCGGCGGCCGCGCTCGCAGTGGGCGTGTTCGCAGGGGCCGGGCTCAGCCCGCTGAGCTGGGCCGAGCTCATCATGGAGCGGGAGTATCTGCCATGATCGTCGCGGGGCCGATCCTGCCGCTCGCCGCGCTGGTCTGGCCGCTCCTCATGGGGTTGCTGGCGGCGCTTCCGTCGATGCGGGCGCGGGCGCTGTGGTTGCTGCCGCTCGCGCCACTGCCGGCGCTGTGGGTCGCACTTGCAGGCGCGCAGGGGCTCACCGAGGCGCCGGACCTGCTGCTCGGGGTGACGCTGCGGCTCACCGAGATCGGCGCGCTCCTGCTGGGCATGACGGCGGCGCTGTGGCTCGCGGCGGGTATCTATGCGCTCGGTTACATGCCGCGCACGCATGATCCGGCGATCCTGACGGGGTTCTGGTGCCTGACGCTGTCGGGCAATCTGGGGGTGTTCCTCGCCGCCGATGGCGTGACCTTCTATGTCGCCTTCGCGGCGGTGTCGCTGGCGGCGTATTTCCTCGTCGTGCATGAGCGTACGGAGCGCGCGCTGCGGGCCGGGCGGCTCTATATCGTGCTCGCGGTGCTCGGGGAGGCCTGTCTGCTTCTGGCGATCACTATCGCCGCCGCCGCTGCCGACAGCCTGATGATCGACGATCTGCGCGCGGCGCTCGGCGAGGCCCCGCTCGGGGCGCTGGCGGCGGGGCTTTACGTGGCCGGGTTCGGGCTCAAGGCGGGCCTGATGCCGCTGCATGTCTGGCTGCCGCTCGCGCATCCGGCCGCGCCGACGCCGGGTTCGGCGGTGCTGTCCGGGGCGATCGTGAAGGCCGGGATCATGGGGCTGATCCTGTTTCTGCCGGACGGCGCGGTGGGCTGGGCGCCGGTGATGCTCGGCCTCGGGATCGGGGGGGCGTTCGTCGCGGCGCTGATCGGGCTGACACAGGCCAACGCCAAGGCCGTGCTCGCCTATTCGACCGTCAGCCAGATGGGTCTCGTCATCGCCATCACGGCGGCGGGCGCATCGACACAGGCGGCGTTCTACGCGCTCCATCACGGGCTGGCGAAGGGGGCGCTGTTTCTGTCGGTGGGCCTGATCGCGGCGGCGGGGGCGTGGCGGGTGCTCGCGCTGGGGCTGGCGGCGGTCGCGGCGCTGTCGGTGGCGGGGCTGCCGCTGACGGGGGGTGCGCTCGTGAAGGCCGCCGCCAAACCCGCGCTTGGGGGCTGGGCGGAGACGGCACTGACCGTCTCGGCGGTGACGACGACGCTGCTGCTGGGATGGTTCCTGCATGTCGCCGCGCGGCAGGAGGCGAAGGCGGGGCATCGCCGCGCCGCGATGTGGGCCCCGGTGGCGCTGCTGGTGCTCGCGGCGCTCGTGCTGCCCTGGGTGCTCTGGGCTGGGTGGTCCGGACTGCCCGCGGACTATCCGCTGCGCGCCGGCACGCTGCGCGATGCGGGCTGGCCGCTGGGGCTCGGCGCGGCGGTGGCCGGGCTGGCGCTGTGGCGCGGTTGGCGCGCGCCGGTGCTGCCCGAGGGCGACATCGCGCCGCTGCTGGAGCGGATGGCGGCGGCGCTGGCGCGCTGGCTGCGTGCCCTCAACCTGCGGCTCGACCGCTCCGACCGCGGCGGTGCGCGCCCCGTCGCCGCGCTCGCGCATGCGGTCGAGCGGCTCGCCCATGCCGCGGCGCGGGGTGAGGCCGTGATGACACAGTGGCGGTGGACGGGCCCGGCCGTGCTCGTGCTGGCGGGACTTGTCTGGCTCGCGCTCTGAGCGGGGGCTTGCGATCATGCGCGCTGCTGCGCGATAAGGTTCGAACGGCCTTTGGCCGGGGCGGCAGGGGAGGCGCAGGATCGCCATGGTGCAGAATTTCCGCCATAACGAGATCCTCAAGCGCGCGCGCGAGCAGGGCAATGTCGTCGTCGAGGATCTCGCGCGCCATTTCGGCGTCACGCTGCAGACGATCCGGCGCGACCTGACCGAGCTTTGCGACGCCGGACGGCTCACCCGGGTCTATGGCGGCGCCGTGCTGCCCTCCGGGGTGAGCAATATCGGCTACGAGGATCGCCGCATGCTCAACGCCGAGGCCAAGGAGCGGATCGCGCAACGGATCGCGCGCGACATCCCGCACGCGGCCTCGGTATTTCTCAATATCGGCACCACGACCGAGGCCGTTGCCCGCGCGCTGCTTCGCCACCGCGATCTGATGGTGGTGACCAACAATCTCAACGTCGCAAACATCCTCGCGGCCAATGACAGCGTGGAGGTGATCGTCGCGGGCGGCGTGCTGCGGCGGGCGGATGGCGGGCTCGTCGGCGACGTCGCGCTGGAGATGGTGCGCCATTTCAAGGTCGATATCGCCGTTATCGGCACCTCGGCGCTCGACGAGGAGGGCGATCTTCTGGATTTCGACTTTCGCGAGGTGCGTGTCAGCCAGGCCATCATCCGGCAGGCGCGGGCGAGCTATCTCGCATCCGACGCGTCGAAATTCGCCCGCACCGCGCCGGTGCGCATCGCCGCGCTCTCGGAGATCGACGCCTTCTACACCGACGCGCCGCCGCCCGACCCGGTCATGGCGCTGTGCCGCGACTGGGGCACGCGCATCGAGATCGTCGAGGCCGTCCCCCACCAAGCTTGACGCCGCCGCCGCGCTGGATTAACGCCGAGGCTGCGCGGGTATGGTGTAACGGTAGCGCCCCAGCCTTCCAAGCTGGTAGTGCGGGTTCGATTCCCGCTACCCGCTCCA
>PUKW01000148.1 GCA_003550665.1 Paracoccaceae bacterium
TCTTTTTTATATGTTTGAAGGTATGCAAAAAGCATTGCTTAAATACAATCTCCAGGAATGAGTTCTATTGGCAGAAACGCTTGCAAATAGGGGTTGTAGGAGGTAAGGCTCTATTAATTAAGGATGACACCATGACGGCATAATGCTACCTGGAGTTATATGTATAACAAAAGCGTACACGCATAATTAAGTATAGCCAGGTGGAACGTTCCATATAGGGGGCCTTAAGGTTTTTGCCTCGGAAAGGGAACGTTCTTCTCCTGGGAGAAGGTAGGGGGACAGGGCCCTGCTAATGTTATTGAACCGTGACAGTGAAACATTTTCCCCACTAACAACCGTGAACCACACTAAACCATACAAGGGTGACAACGGTATTCATTTTGAACCAATAACAGAATAATGTTATAATATCATCGGAGGTGGTTCAAATTGAAATAAAGTTTGAGACTGCCACAATGGTAAGGTTACTGAAACTACTAATAGACATAGCGAATCACCCCGACATCACGCCTGAGTTGAAAGAGTTTACCGAACGCGGCACGGTTGAAATATTACACGATGACCCTGACTTGCGGGTTATGGTGACGGGGATTAGGAGGGTAAAATAGCCCTCCTTTTTTCATGGGTAAATTTAGAACGGGAGACTGTTGGCCACTAATAACAACCCAGGACATAAACCGTGACAATGTGTGACAAGTTGCAGCTGCCGGCAGTTATCGGCAGTATTTTTTTGATTTTTTGGAGGTCATAAAAAAGGAATAGGTTTTGCGATTTTTGCAAGGTCATAAAAAAGGAATAGGTTTTGCGATTTTTGCAAGGTCATAAAAAAGGTTGAACCCTTATTGAACTTTGAACCCGGCCAGGGGTGAACATCCTGCACCCTGGACACCACCGAGGCCCCACCGATGAACGACACCGTAACGCCAGGGGTGAAATATCTGCACCCTGGCACCGGCAAGTGTAACCAATTGGTAACAACCTTTTAAACCGTAACAGCAGAATAATTCGCTACAACGGGGAACACTACATCACATATACGCCTGAGAGCTAATATACTTCATTCTAAGGGGTTTTACGGGGTGAATTGAATAATTATACATGTAACATCATCGATGCGTTACAGGGCCATATATTAGCTGTTATTATTCTTGACATCGGTTAAAATAAATATGTGAAATAATACGTTTTATACTTGACAACGTGGTGATTTACCATTATACTGATATTAGCAGTTAAATAATACGTATAATACACATTACACGTATTAAACGGGGGGAACCGATGATGAAAAAGTTACCAGTAGTTTTAAACCAGGATGAACGGGAAGCATTACTGCATGCACCGAATAAAAGGTATATCACTGGCCACCGTAACAAAGTTATGATGCAGATAATGTTTAATACCGGTTTACGGTTAAGTGAAGCTATCAATTTAAAATGGGATGACATAGACTTTTTAAGTGAAACACTAACAGTTCGTGAAGGTAAGGGCTGCAAGGATAGAACGTTATACATCAAAGACAATAATTGGCGTGGCCAGGATGATAAACAAGCCCTGCACGAATGGAAGGAACGCCAGGTGAAAGAATTAGGATATACACCGGTTCATGTTTTCACTACTACAAGCAAACACGCACCCGGCAAACAGCTGCAGCACCGTTATGTGCAGGATGTAGTGAGCAGGTTAGCGAAAAGGGCCGGTATCAAAAAGAGGGTAAGCCCTCACACTTTACGTCACACATTCGCCACCGATTTATACCGGAAAACTAAAGACATCGTAACAGTTAAAAACGCCCTGGGCCATTCCGATTTATCAACTACAATGATATATATAAATTTAGTCAATGGCGATGTAGAGAAAGCACTATCAGGGGCCAGTTAGACACCGGGCACGACATGGGCTATACTAAGGGCAATACAACGGGGGGGATGTGTACGGTATGAAAAAGGTTAGCATAGATGAAGCATCAAAGCTGTTAGGCATCTCAAAAGAGGCTATAAGGAAGCGTATATCACGGGGAACAATAGAAGCATCAAAGGATGACAACGGACACTGGCAGGTCACCGTGCACGACACCGGCAAGGACACCGGGCAGGTTTCCGGGGATGATACCAGGGCCCTGCTTGAACACTTGAAAGATGAAAATAAAAGGTTATGGGATGAACTGCAACGGAAAGATATTATCATTATGAACATGAGCGAAAACATGAAGCTGTTAGCACCACCGGCACCGAGGCAAACAACATTCTTGCAAAGGATATTCGGGAAGGGGGGCACCGATGACTAAGGTTGTTCACTGCAAAAGAGAAAGTTATGATGTTTACATTGGCAGGGGTAGTAAGTGGGGGAACCCGTTCATAATTGGCACCGATGGATCCAGGGATGAAGTTATAGCAAAGTATGAAAACTATATTATGAATAAACCTGAACTATTAGCAGACATTCACGAATTAAAAGGTAAGGTGTTAGGTTGTTATTGTAAACCTAAAACCTGTCACGGGGATATACTGGCCCGGTTAGCAGAAAGGGGGGATGATGATGGTCACAAATAAGGGAATTACATCGGAAACAATAGGGGAATGGTTGTTCACATTGGAGAAGGTCAACCAAAACCTACCACCGGAAACAAATTATAACCACCGTGAAAACATGGGTGACTTAATTAGATACCTGCAACTAAAACAAAGAACATTAGCACAAAGGGAAGGGGTGACAAATAATGAATAAGGTCATTCGCAACCAAGCAGTGAAGTTGTTAGACATCGAACCATTAGCAGACATGTATCACAAACTAATGGGGCCAGGGGAGCCGGAACATGCAGACGAATATCTAACACTTGTTAATTTAATTGTTCGCTTTATTGAACACCCGGACATTAAAGAATTAGAACAGCGTTATGATGATTTGCTGTCATTGGTGCCGGCCAGTAATGAAGAAGAAGAAGATCAATTTATCTTTGGGATGATAGAAATTGCACATGATGTTTTTTACAGGGCCCTGCAATTACATAAACAAGGTTTATTCAAACTATCATGGCAGTTAGGTAAGGGGGTAGTAGCAGTTAATGGTAACTAAAAAAGTTGGTTATATCAAACAGCACCGGACACTAATGGACACCCCTATATGGCAGTGGCCTTCAACCAGGTTTAAGATATACGCATGTTTATATATGATGGCAAACTGGCAAGCTAACAAGTGGACATTCCGGGGCCGGGAGTATGATCTGCAACCTGGACAATTAGTAACCAGTTATGAAAACATCGTAAAGGAAGCTAAGAGTAAGGATATAACTTATAAAATTGTTAGAACAACCTGCCGGAAGTTGGCCGAGGAAGGATATATAAAACTTGAAACAGTTTATAAGACAAGTGTAATTATAACTTTGATAGACTGGCAGCGAACCCAGGGCCAAATTGAAACGGGCACAGAAACGGGCACAGAATTGGACACTACGGGCACAGAATTGGAAAACCCGGAAAAGGTTGATATTAAAGGTTATTTGACAGGTGGTGACAGTGGCCCGGACATAGAACGGGAACAGAAACGGGCACAGAATTGGGCAACTATAGAAGAAGATTTAAAGAATAAAGAAGAAGGGAAGGGTAGCAAAGACGATCCCCCTTCCCATTCTAATGTGAAAATATTAAAAGCATATTACCAACTGTATGAAAAATACACTAAAAAACCTGCTGCTGTCAAATTCAAACGTGACAGTAAAATACTTGATAATCATAATATCAATGAGAAAGAAACCGAGCAGGTCATTCGCAACCTGGAACAGTGGTTTAAGGATGCAGACACTGGCACCGTCAAAAAGTTATACCCTCTAGGTTTCTTTTGCAGCCAGTATGATGAAATAGAAAACGTTACAAATAAACAACGAACAGAATATATATATATGGGTGAACCGTGCCCTAAGTGTAACAAAACCATTAACTACAACAAGCAGGGGGAAAAAGAACCCCACCGTTGCAAGTTTTCTAATTTTTGTAATGACTGCAGGGTAGCATGGTCATGGTATGAAGGGGAAACAGAACCCAAGCATGACTGCAAACAATACCGGGAAAAAGTAAACAAAGAACAAGGGTATCAATATTTCAAAGATGTTTAACCGTTCTTGAAAACGATGATCTACCCTGGTAACAGTGGGGTAAAATAGCTATACCTCATAACAGGGCCATATCAGATAAAAACGGGCTAATATACTTCATTCTAAGCGATTGTAGCAACGGGGTTAAGGGTGTAGGTATCGTTACAGGGGGATGGTTCACACATAGCAGGGTTAAACATATCAGAATAAAACCTTTAACCCTAACCACGAATATTGCAAGTCCCTAAAAAGGTTAGTTTTCCGACACTATAAGGACATTTTTTGACACCGTAAAAAAGAGTTTTTACACACTAATAAAAAGGGTTTTTCGGAGTCCATAAAAAGACACTATAAAAAGCGAATATGCTTCACTGAGAACAGGGGAATAACAGGGAAACCTATTTCCGATAATTTCATGTTATTTCATGACGGGGAGTTTCTTCACAAAAAATAGACAAAAAAGGATTCGAGTTTTTCTACACTAAAAAAGACAGGGTTTCGGGACACTAAAAAAAGGGAGGTAGTGAATCACGTTCACCACTAACAGCGTTGAATAGTTTTAAGTGGCAGGGGTAAGGTAAGGGAGCTTATGAAAACGGCCTCTTTTTTATATGTTTGAAGGTATGCAAAAAGCATTGCTTAAATACAATCTCCAGGAATGAGTTCTATTGGCAGAAACGCTTGCAAATAGGGGTTGTAGGAGGTAAGGCTCTATTAATTAA